>CBIHPC010000253.1:0-9097 GCA_966211305.1 uncultured Niastella sp. | reverse complement strand
TCTTTCTATACTTATTTCTGGGAGTTTGGCGATGGCAGTTATAGTTTCGAAAAAGCGCCCGTTCACATTTATAAAGATACCGGCAACTATGATGTTCGCCTGTATGCAACCAACAACTACGACGATGGCAAAAAGCCGAACACCCGGCCCCGCCGCGTTCGCGTGAACAACCGGTCGAACCTGGCCGCAAACAAGTCGCCTTCATTCTTCTCAGGCGAAGGCTCGCTCGAGATAAGGGCCAATCAAATGCCCAAACCCGGTGAAGACATGGTGCTGCTGATCGGTTATCGCAACAACAGCAACGCCGCCGGCCCGGTAAACGGTTCGGTAATGCTGTTGTATAATGAAAAACAATTCAGTCAGAATTGTTTCAACCTGTCAGATGCGCGCACCTACCACCAGGAAAAACCGGTTGCTTTTGAAACCATGCTGGCCCTGATGAACAACCCCGAAATGATCAGGGAACAGGAGTCAAAAAACAATGGATTGTTTACCGTTTCATTGAACCGGGCGCCCGGTATCGACAGAAGGCAAATGATACAGCAGGTAAAACAGGAAATGCACAGCTTTCGCAAACATTCGATCTGGAAAATCAACAACATACAAAAGGGTGAAGAGCAGTTTATGTTCGTTACCATTAACACCCTGCCCGAAATGATCAGCGATACCAATGCTGTGGTAACCATCTCGGGTTTGTTTATTCCCGATGATCCCTCGATGGAAATGGAAAAATTCAATCTTGAAATGCAGGTGGTTGCATCACACGATCCTAACCGCATGATGTTGAAGAACAAAAAGCTCAACTACCGTTTTACCGGTAAGAACAGGGAGAACGCCTATAAGGTACAGTTTCAGAACACCGGAAAAGGGCCCGCGAAAAAAGTAGCCGTCACCATTACGATTCCCGGTTTGCTGAATACCGCTTCACTGGAAGTTGTTGGCATGAAACCCGAATGCGTATGGTGCAAAACGGCTACAGGCAACCAGAGTTGTATCGATACGGTTGTAACAAAAGACAGTATTCAATTTGTTTTCAAAAACATTTACCTGCCGGGTACGCAGCAGGACGGCGTATCGGACCCTGACTCAACCAAAGGCTATATCAAATACCGCATTCGCTTTAGTAAAAAAATGCACAAGCTGCCTTTCCAAAGCAGCGCGGCAATCGTGTTCGACAAGAATGAACCCATTTATACCAACCGCTCAACCGGTAAATTCAAAAAAGGCATTTCACCCGGTATCATTGTAGGCGTTGGTTCTTCCTTTGGCTCTATACCCACGAATATGGCCAACCAGCAGTACACCCTTGGTGTTACCATTTCGGAATATGCCGCTTACAAAAAATATTTCCAGTGGGAGTTGTTTCTTCGATCGCACCGGAACCTGGAGCAGTTCATTGGCCGCCGACAGGGTGTGGATACCACTATCAATGGTACGGATTATAAAGTACGATACCTCGATACGTATGAAAAGATTAAAGTGGCTTCCATTGAGGCGGTTCCGCTCGCATTCAGGTATAACCTCGCTTCGTTTGCCTCTGCAGGTATCGGCACCCTTATATCGGCCGATATAAGCCGTAATACCACCCGTTATATACGTGCGCTGGTGGTTGAAGCCAATGGCGATACCCGAACGCTCGAAGGAGAAGCAGGAAAAAGAGATGAGTCCTTTGCCGCTATCAGGGGCGCATTGTTTGCAGATGCGCAATTGGGTCTGGTAAGAACCGGGCCTGCCGTAGGCATTCGCTTTTATCAATACTTCAACCCGGCATATCAAAATATCATGTTGTATGCAAGCTGGAAGTTTTAACGGGCTTAAGGGCTAATTAAGTATCTTTAGCCAAATTACACCCAATGAACCGCTGCCTGCAGCAGGTTGTTATACTTATTCTTTTTTGTATTGTAGCCACCGCCCGCGGATATGCATTCTCCGACAGCATTTCCCTTCCGCCTTCGCTAACTAAAAAGCTGAACCAGTTTCGCCAGAAAGACGAACTCGATTACTGGATTTATGAGCGCATGATGTATGTTGAGCAGGCACCTGCCGCACGGATCGGCTTTTTAATGCGATCACAACAGGAAGCCTGGCGCAGTTATAAAACGTATTACGAACGAATGGCCTGGTTCGACCTGTTGTCGGTTCAGGGATATTACCAGTTGCAAACCGGTAATATCATTGCTTCTATCAATGCGTATGAAACAGCGCTGGCATTTTACGAATCGTACCCCCTGCCAGATGCAGACATTATAGAAACTGTTCTGAAACCGCTTGGTAATAATTATACGCGACTGGCCGATTATACTACCGCCCTGTTCATTCATCAGAAGACCATGGCGCTGGCACAACAGGCAAACAACAAAAACCTCATTGCCGCTACCTATAGCAATATGGCTATCTGCAGCCGGTCGCAGGATGACCTGACAACGGCCACCGCTTATTGCCTCGAAGGTATTCGTTATGCATCGCCGCAAACAGCCATATATGGACTATTGCTTTCCACCCATGCCGATATCTTAACAGCACAGCTCAAATATGATTCGGCAGAAGCGGTTTGTACACTTGCTTTAAAGAAATTGCAGCAACACCAACAGGATGCCACAACGGTATACTGGTATGCAAGCGCTTTACAGGTGGCCGCCAGGATCGCGTTACAGAAACAGCAGTTCGAAAAAGCCGCCGGTTATGCAAAACAGGCATTACAGCTATTCCAGCACCATTCTCCATACACCCGCCAACGCGAAAAAGCCAAAGTGCAGGTATTGTTAGGCGATATAAGCGTAAAGAGTGGCCGGGCAAAGGGATCGCTTGCCCATTACCAGCAGGCCCTGCAATTGATGATGCCGGCCTGGCAACCGGCCACCATAGAGGAAGTACCGCCAAATAATTTATTATACAGTGAGAACACGCTTGTAGATGCATTGTACGGAAAGGCTACGGCTTTTGTACAATTAGCGCAACCGGAAGTAGCGCTGCAGGAATATATAACTGCGTTTAAGGCAACCGGCAGGCTTAGAAAAGAATTCTTTAATACCGAATCGAAGCTGAAGGAAATAACAGTCAACCGGGCACGCGTTGAATCGGCTATTAAACTCGCCTATAACCTTTGGGTTACATCTTCCGACAAAAAATTCCCCGAACAGCTTGTGCTCATTTCCGAAATGTCGCGGGCACAGGTGTTGTTAGATGAACGGCAGCTGCGTTTGGAAGCAACAACGCATACGAAATCCGATACTTTATTACGGCGTGCGAAACAGCTGCAGCAGGCCATTCTGTATTACCAGCATGAATTATTAAATGCAAAAACCAACGATAATTTAAAAACCTTATTACAACAGGCGGAATACGATCTTTCCCTGCTCAATAAAAAAATAAAAAAGACCGCCGCCATAGACAGCGATACAAACAGCCTGTCACCAGGCGCTATAGCGAGCATTCTTCAACATATTCCGCCGCAGGTGACAATGCTTGAGTTTGTAGCCGGGAGCGACAGCAGTTTTATTATTGAGTTGAACAACCAGGGAATACAATCGGTGCAGGTAATTGATGCAGGCCATGAATTACACGATCATATTCTTCAATTTATGCAACGCTGGTTTGCCGCCGGCCCTTCGGCCATGATGAATGAGCCGCGTAATTTTTATAAGGAATGTTATTACATATATAATTCGATTTTCAAAGATCGCGTTTGGTTGAACAACCGGCATTATGTTCTGATCCCCGACGGCATGTTCAACTACCTTCCTTTTGATGCATTGGTTACTGACCCGGCTTATAAAAACAATATCAGCCAATGGCCTTACCTGATTAAACAGGTTTCCCTGTCACAGGCTTATTCATTGGCAACCTGGTTTACCCAGCAAACAGCGCAATATCATTCAGCAGCATTCACCGGCTTTTTTGTTTCAAAAGGCGAACATACCAAACAGGTAGCGCTTTCCATCGATGAAGAATACCAGTCGTTAAGCAGGAAGATTGCCGGCCGTTATTATTCAAACGCTACCGCCACCTGGAATGCGTTCAACGACATAACCGGTTCAACAGGCATATTGCATATCAGCGCTCATGGTGTATCCTCTGCAGCAGATGCCACGCCTTACCTGCAGCTATACGATAAACCTTTTTATTTATTCGATCTCAGGTATAAACATTTTGCACCGGCCCTGGTTGTGCTGAGCGCATGCAAAACCGCCGACGGTTTATTGCTTGAAGGCGAAGGGCTCAATAGCATTGGCCGGGGCTTTACGGCCGCAGGCGCCGGTGGTGTAATTGCAGGTTTATGGAACGTGAACGACAAAACCGCCATTGCCCTTATGCAGCAGTTTTATGAACAACTACCGCGGCAACCCAATATTGCTATGGCATTGCACAATGCCAAAAAGCAATGGCTGCAGCAGGAAGAAAAAAATTCCATGTTGCAATTGCCGTACTACTGGGCCGGTTTTATTTATAGCGGTCATCTGCAACAACTTTCCGTACCTTCGGTTCAAACCGGCAAGTGGTATTATTGGTTTTGCCTGCTGCTGTTAATACCGGCTGCAGGGTATATCGTATACAGGAGAAAGAAGAAAAACATCAGGCGCTAAGCGGTGGCCGGCTTTCTTCCCAATAATTTGATAAAGCGAAAATGTGACTTTACCGCAAGATTTAATGAAGGAATGCAATTATAAGGGATGTTAAACTCTTCGCATTTGCTTTTAACTATTCTACTCATTGCCGGATAATGAATATGGCTGATGCGAGGGAAAAGATGGTGCTCTACCTGGTAATTCAATCCACCGGCAAACCAGGTGATCAGTTTACTATTGGGCGAAAAATTGGAGGTGGTCTTCAGCTGGTGAATGGCCCATTCATTTTCTATAACCGTTGTTTCATTCAAAGGCGCAAATGTGAACTCCGTTTCTTCCACCACGTGAGCCAGTTGGAATACGATGGCCAGTGTAAAACCCTGTCCAATATGCAAACTAATGAAGAACACCAACCCCTGTTGCCAGTCGGTGAGTAATATGGGCAGTACAATATAAAAGAATATGTACAGCACTTTACTGATCCAGAAAACAATATGGTCCGATGTTTTCATTTTCTGCAGATCGGTATTATGCACTTTGCGCCTGAAATATTTTTGAAAGTCCTGGAACAGGATCCAGATCATGGAACTGACGGCGTACAGGAATGGGGTATAAATATGCTGTATCCGATGCATAGGTACCCACGGCTGACTACTGCACATTCTTATAAAGGGCGATTTGGCAATATCGTCATCTATTCCGTCTACATTGGGGTAAGTATGGTGAATAATGTTATGTTTATGCCGCCAGATAAAACTATTTCCACCCAAAGCGTTTAATGTTAAACCAAGGGTATTATTCACCCAGTTTTTGGAAGAATAGCTGCCGTGGTTGGCATCATGCATTACGTTAAATCCTATGCAGGCGCATAAAACGCCCAAAACGCTTCCAATTAAAATTGTAGCCAGTACAGGCAGGGAATAGCAAATGGCGGTAAGATATAATGCAATGCAGGCTGTGATCAGGATGATCGTTTTGGAATACAATGCCCAGTTACCGGTTTTTCTTAAATTATTTTCTTTGAAGTAGCCGTCTATAGCCATTTTCAATGATTGAAAAAAAACTGCATTCTTATTATTGAAAACGACTTTTGACATTTAAGCGATTTTGTTAAAAAAACGGTTAAAGATACCTTTTATTTCAGGGTCCGTACCAATATAAATAGTTAAAGTACGTAAAATGCTTAAAATAAAAAAGCCTTCGGATCGCCGACCTGAAGGCACCCTTCTTTATCCCGGCTATTACTGGCTAAATTCCGAGATCAGAAAAATATTATACAGTTTCTTTTTACTGGTATGCTCATTAAAGAAAGCGCAATACAGCATTAAGCTGTCGCCCTTTTTTGCTTCCTGCTTCATTGCCTCTAAGATCCGCTGCTGAACAGGCATCCATAATTTTACATCGCCCACTTTGAACAGTACTTCCGATTTTACAAGGTTGTCGATCTGTGATGGATCGCCGCCCTTCATTTTATGCACGCGTTTTACAGAACCTATAACCGCGGTATCGGCCTTCCGCGTTTCGCCGGTATATTCTGCGATGAAACGGTATTTACCGGTGCGAAAATAATAGGGTGCTATTTTAGGATGCTTTTCAATGCTGTCGGCATATTTTCTTTCTGCGGTCAGCACTTCCTTGATATCTGTTTCGGGATAGTTTTGATTCCAGGTGGTCCAATAGTCGGCTTCGGTTTGGGCCTGAACGGGCAGCGTAAAGATGAAAAGCAAAAAAACAAGTGAAATCGTTCTCAGCATATTTTTCATGTTAAGGGTTCAAATATCGGCCGCCCCCAAAAATAAAAGGCTGCCTCCATATTTTTACAAACATAGGGAGACAGCCTTTAAATAAATGTATTAGACGATTATGCTTTTAAATATCGAATTTGTACAGATAGTGAGTTATTCGACATTTTGAAACAAGTAAAAAGGGAAGATTTCTATTTGAGTATGTTAAAAGCTCTGCTGATAAATTTATTCCCATATACGACGTTCAGCAAAGAAAAATTATTTACAGCGCTTATAAGAGTGCAAGTTATAATCTAAAAAGTAAAGACATTAAAAGAATAAAATAACTATTTGTAAGCAATATCTTTTTCAATTTATCTATAAAGTGCAGCAGAAACAGGAATGTCGAAAAAGCAAAAAACCTGCAAATCAGATTTTGCAGGTTTTATTACTTTAAGTTTATCTCAGTTAACTGAGCCATCCGCCTTCGCCGGGGCTTCAGCTGATATGAGCGGAGACTGAGGGATTCGAACCCTCGATACGGTTTCCCGTATACACACTTTCCAGGCGTGCTCCTTCAACCACTCGGACAAGTCTCCATTTTTCAAGGGGCTGCAAATTTACATCTTCCACCCTTAGTCCCCGAATATTTTTTTTGCGTTCGCCGTAGTGATGTTCGCCGCTTCTTCTACCCCTATCTCTTTTACCTCCGCCACCTTTTCCACAATATATTTCAGATAGCTGCTTTCATTTCTTTTACCCCTGAATGGTACCGGCGTCAGGTAGGGCGCATCGGTTTCCAGCACAATATGGTCTAACGGCAGGGCCTTTACCACTTCGCGTAAATGGGTATTTTTATACGTTATCACGCCGCCTATGCCCAGGTAAAACCCAAGGTCAATGATCTGTTGCGCCTCCTCCAGGGTTCCGGTAAAACAATGAAAAATGCCCCGCAAGGCTCCTTGCTGGTGCTCCTTTACGATCTGTATGCTATCTGCCATCGACTCGCGGGAATGGATTACGATCGGCAACTGGTACTGCAGGGCCCACTCTATCTGCTGGTGAAATGCCTCTTTCTGCGCGGCTATAAAAGTTTTATCCCAATAATAATCCAGCCCTATTTCTCCTACCGCTTTAAATGGCCGTTTGCCCAACCACTCACTTACCAGCGCCAGTTCCTGTTTATAATCCTCCTTTACCGAACAGGGATGCAGCCCCATCATGGCAAAACATTTTCCGGGGTAATCCTGTTCCAGCTGCAACATGGCATCTATCACCTCACTATCTACAGCCGGCAGGTAAAACCGCTGAACCCCTTCATTTTCAGCCCGCTCCATAACGGCCCTGATGTCCTTCTCAAAATCCTGCCCATATAAATGGCAGTGAGTATCAATTAATTGAATATTCATATCGGCCGCAAAATTCCCAAAAAAATTATGAATCTTTTAAACTATTTGGTACCCGCACCGTCATACCCCGGTTATTTATTTTGTTATAATAGCCTTAATTTGTTGTATGAAAACTACCTCCCTATATACCAGGGCGCTGGTAACAGTAATAGCTACAGGGCTACTTTTTACCGGGTGCAAAAAGCATAATGAGGCCTCCGGCGCCGGCGACAGGGAGGAGTTCGCTGCCATGTCGGCCCGGTCCGATGCAGCCGCCGAACTGGTATTTGATGACGTTTTCAATAATATTATGGGAGTAAGCAGTGAGGTTAGCGTTGGCGGAACAGGAGTTTTTGGCCGGGCCGATGTAAGCGCAGGCAGCGGGTACCGTGTGGAAGGCATTGATTCAACCACATGCTACTCATTGATTACCAAACAATTAAATGCAAGCACCCGTTTTCCTTTACAAATAACCATCGACTTTGGCGCCGGTTGCACCGGCCGCGACGGCAGAACCCGTAAAGGCAGGATCATTATTGTTTACACCGGCCACCTGGCCGTTTCCGGTAACGCTGCTACCACCGCATTCGATAATTATTATCTGGAGAATGTTAAAATAGACGGAGCCTATAAACTTACCAATACGGGCACACCCGATAAAAAAAGTTATACTACACAGGTTATCAACGCCAAACTAAGCCAGCCGAATGGCAATTACGTGAAATGGAACAGTGAAAAAAAGGTTGCCCAAATTGAAGGCGCCGCTACGCCCCTCATCGGGCTCGATGATGTCTTTAGCATAAGCGGCAACGCCGGCGGCTCAGTTCAGATGGATAGCAGGTATTTTCAATGGTCAACCGCTATTACCGCTCCTCTCATTAAAAGGTATACCTGCCGGTTTATCTCAAAGGGTATCCTCAGCTTAATGAAGGGAAATGACGCAGTGGCAGTGCTGGATTATGGCCCCGGGGTCTGTGATAACAAGGCAAGTTTTTCAGTAAATAACGAGGATCATGAAATTACTTTGCATTAATCCAAAAAAGTTTATACCTTTAATTCAGTTTTCATAGGGTACGGATTAAAAACGGGCCAGGGTGTCTACCCAGGCCCAACTTTTTTTAAGGACATACTGTCGCAAATCCCATTGGTTCTCCCTCCTGTCTTACCCTTAATTTACCGGCTTATGGCTTCGAAACGATAGCCTTTTTCACTAAAATACTTAAGCGTTTTTGGCAATGCTTCCTGCAAACGGGGGAAGGCTTTTTCACTATCATGAAATACGATCACCGATCCCGGTTGTGCATTCCTGATGACATTCAGTGAACAGGCTTCGGCCGACAGCTTAACATCAAAGTCGCCACTTAGTACATCCCACATGATTATACTAAAATTGCTGTTCACAGGTGAGTTGCGGATACCC
>CBIHPC010000252.1:0-9115 GCA_966211305.1 uncultured Niastella sp. | reverse complement strand
CAGGGAGTCGACATTCTCAATGAGAACAAGATCGAAATGGAGAATGGGGTTCCCTATGCCAACAAGTTCGCGTATGTAGCCGGTGAAAGCTGGCGGGGCGAAGGCACCACCAACAAATTGCCCGCGGTGTGGAGCACCTACCGGCGTAACCTGGGCGTAACCAGCGACCTGATCGAGAACGGCAGCTACCTTCGGTTCAAGACCATAACACTGAGCTATGACCTGCCGCTGCCCAAATTGACCCCGGTATTCAAATCGGCCAGCGTTTATGCTACCGGCCAGAACCTGATCACCATCACCGACTATTCAGGATACGATCCCGAAGTGAATTCTTATGGCAATTCAACAGGCAATTACACGTCACTGAATGTTGACTATAACCCTTATCCGAATATCAGAACCTATACAATGGGATTGAGGCTCGGCTTCTAAACTGCCCGGGGATCGTATTGCTTATTATAAAAGAACAATTATGAAAAAAAATATTTTCCTTATAGCAGGCGCCGGCCTTATTCTGATGGCCTCCTGCAAAAAAGAACTGGAAGAAAAGCCCTTCAGTTTCCTTTCGCCATCTACCTTTTACAAGAACGCTACCGATGCAGAGGCAGCCATTAACGGCGTGTTCAGCGCCATGCAGGTGCAAGCGCACTACCAGCGTACCGTTTGGCTCATATCGGAACTGCCTGCCGACAACCTCATAGGCAACACGACAGCGGAACGCGCCGAACTGAACACTTTCACCTGGACGCCTGCCAACGCAGAGATCTACAACTGGTGGAGCCGCTCGTACCTGATGATCAGCCGCGCCAACGACGTGATAAAATATGTTCCGGACATCAATATGGATGTTACCAACCGCAACCATATTGTGGGCAATGCCAGGTTCCTGCGCGCCCTGGGGTATTTTGACCTGGTAAGAAATTTTGGCGATGTGCCCCTGTTATTACGCCCGATCGCATCAGCCGGCGATTCGCTGCTGTTCCCTTCAAGGGCGCCGGCTGCTGAAGTATACAAGACCATTATTGAAGACCTGCAATTCGCAGAAGCCAATTGTTTGGCGGAAAATAAAATACCAGCCAATAGTAAAGGTATGGCATCTTCCGGCGCCGCTGCAGCGCTGCTGGCCAAAGTATACCTGCAAAGAGCCGGCACTACCTTTGCCGATGCGCAGGATAACCACCATGCACTGGCAGCCGTTAACCGGGTGATCAACTCCAACGTATATCAGCTGCTCCCCAATTACCAGGATGTGTTTGATAACGATAAGAAAAACGGTGCAGAACATATCTTCTCCGTACAGTTCGGCCCGGTAGCCACAGGTATCACTTCCAATATCATTTTGCGGATGCTCTACCCTGCCCAACTGGGTGGCGCAGGCTCTTTCTTTGCAAACAATACTTTTTTCAATACCGGGTATTCTGCTGCCGATAGCATTCGCAGGAACTATAATATGGCGAATAAAGTAGGCGCTACCAATGTTACACCCTTCGTATACAAATACCGCGACCCGGGCTACGTGCGCAACAGTAATAACTCGAATGTGAACTGGATCGTGCTGCGATATGCCGATGTGTTGCTGATGCAATCAGAAGCAATGAACAATATCGATCCGGCCAACCCGGCAAAATTCGCCGGTATTGATTCGGTAAGATCAAGGGCCGGGTTAAAAGACCCAACCCAGCAACTGAACTTCACGAATACCGTTACCCCGGAGGCATTCGTTGACAGCCTGGTGAAAGACCGTGCCCGTGAGTTGTTTATTGAAGGACATCGACGCTATGACCTGATACGCCTGAAAAGATACAAACAGGTAATGCAACCCCTGGGTATTACAGTACAGGATCACCAGTTCCTGTTACCGGTACCGCAAAGAGAACGGGATGTTAACGTGAACCTTGGCCAGAACGATGGCTATCCGAAATAAATCAGATCAGGACAAAGTGTACCACACCTGCTAAAGCGATATAAATGAGGTGTGGCGCATTTTCGTAAGTTGGTTCCATTCATACAGTAGAGGCCGTCCGCCACGTAAGCGGATGGTCTTTTTTATTTCCTGCTTCGATCGTTTAGGAAGAATTACCCGAACAGTATGAACCCTGCACGGAAATGAACAGGCAACCGGCCTTTATTTTAAATACACCATGCGTACATTACTTCTCAAAATATACCTGGCAGCCGGGCAATGCATTCCGAACTCTTAGTTTCTCTTCGGCGCCGATGGGGTTGTTCAGAGCGATAAGCGTTTTCAGGTTTTTCAGCCTGCTAAGATCAGCGGGCAAATGACTGATATTATTTCCCGTAATGATCAGCAACTGCAAATTATGTAAATCACTCAGCGATTGGGGTAACGAATCGAGCCGGTTACCGGTAACGATCAACGATTGCAGGTTTTTCAGTTTCCCGATTCCTGCCGGCAGCTGTTTTAAATAATTAAACTCAACATGCAATTCCTGCAGTGAATCGAGCCCCTCCCAAACCGTATCAAATTCATTGAACTGATTATACCCGATCTTCAGGACCCGCAGTTTTTTCAGTTCACCGATAGCAGCGGGCAGCCGGCTCAACTGGTTATTCTGCAGCTCAAGCACCTCCAGTTTTTTACAATGGCCAATGGCCTCATCAACAGAGACCAGCATATTGAGCGAGGCATGCAAATACCGGAGCGCGGTGAGCTTACCTATAGCTTCCGGGATCTTTGCAAACGAATTCGCAGCCATATCCAATGCTTCCAACCGGCGCCATTTCGCTATCTGGCCGGGCAACTGTTTTAATTTATTCTCGCGAATATTCAACCCTTTCAAATGCTTAAGCTGGAACAGGTCATCGTCCCATTGCTCGAGGTTGTTGCGCATCAGGTTTACAAAACGCAGGCTGGCCAGCAGTTGTATACTGTCGTTTACCGAAAACAGTTGCTGATCGCGCAGGTTCAATTGCGTAGTGTTTTTATCCTTTGCTATCGCCTCGCCAATACTGAAGTATACAACAGCATTAATGGGGTCTGCATGTTGTGCAAACCCCATTACGCTGTGAAAAATGAATGTTATTATAAAAAGCGATCTCATTATCTGTTCAGGTATAATAACCGGCGGCTCACAATACCATTGTCGGTTCTGAATACGATCGTGAACACCTGGCTGTTCTTCACATATGAACGAATGTTATAATCAAGCTGCTGTAAAGTTCCGGTTGAAACCAGTTTATCGAGATTGGAGAGCTTTTTACCAATAGCATCGTACAGCTCGAGCGTTATCTTTTTACCAACCGGCAAACTGAATTCCACTTTTATCCAGCCGTCGGTTGGGTTGGGATACACTTTCAACGCTTTCGCCAGTGCTACATCCGGCACGGCCGTTACACTGTTTACGGTAATATATTGCGTCTTTACCACTGTATCGGCGCCTGCGGCATTCGATACCACCAGTTCTACTTTATATTTACCGGCCTGGTTATAGGTTACGGTTTCCGTAGCCTTTGTTGAAGTAGCAGGTGTTCCGCCTTCGAATTGCCAGCTTCTTGTTGTCGGGTAATACGTACTGATGTCGGTAAACACTACTTTATTCCCGGCAGTAATAACCGTTGTATCTGCTTCAAAATTGGCCACCGGTTTTTGTGTCCCCAGGTTTTCATCGAGTGCGATCACGATGGTGGCCGAGCCATTGAAGGTTACATTATTTAAAGTAGCGTCAGGCTGCGCAGCGTTATTGCCGCCCGGGTGTTGAACAGAAACAAAACCAAAACGGTAATCGGGTGAGAACGTTAAACCTGTTGGCTCTGAACCGGCAGGCATTGAACCGAACAGTTCAACCCGGGGATTGCTTTGGGTATGATCGGGACGAACCACCCAGATGTAGTAGTTACCGCCATCCTGCAGCACCCACAAATTACCCTTATCATCGAAGGTAAGGTTATCGTTACCATTGCCCCAGGCTTCCGTATACACACCCTGTTTGGTATTGAACTGGTACGACATGCCGCCAACGAACGTTTCAAAGTTCTCTACAGTACCACCCTTATCGTTAAAGCGGTAAACCCTGTTTTTCCCTTTTGAGGTAAAATATATTTTGCCATCTACGGGACTGATCTCGCAATCTTCCACCCCGTTGAAATTCGTTCCGCCCAGCGAAGCGGCGATGGAGCTCATATTGTTACGGTCATTCGGGGTTGCATTAGGCAACCGGATCCAGCGGGCCGTGCTGCCGGATGGATCATCATTTACCAATGGCTGATCGAGGCTGAGCACATAGACTTTACCGGCGCTCAGGTTACCGGCTACATCGGCTACGAATTTGTAAACACAATGGGTACCGCCATCCTCACCGTAATAAACTGTTTTTCGATCCGCAGCTACCACCACGTTCTCGTGGTTCATGCGGCCCATGGCCCATAATTTATCCTGTTTGCCATCGTTGTCATAATCCATCACGCTGGCTGTAACAGGGTCAATTTCCACGTTCCAACCCACATCTTCATAGCCGTCGCCATTCACATCACCACCGTTCAACGATTCTTCGCTGGTAATTACGGTACCCCATGGCGTTATACCGCCCGAACAGTTACGCGTAGTGGTTACCAGGGCGTTATTATAAAAATCAACCGGTCTTGAGCTGTCAACATACCATAATTGGGTGGTGTCGTTGTAATGTATTTCCAGCATCGACACGCCGCCGGGTGAATTCTCGTGGTTCACCGATAAGTGGCCGCGTACGCTGCTGCCATTCATCGGAACATAACCGGTGAAATCGTGGTTGCCAGGTACGGTTCCTGCAGCATTCTTATATGCATCGCCCTGTTTAAAGATCATCTGGAAATCGTGTTCCGCAGGAATGATCATTTTGTTGGTTTGCGCCGTAGGCACAATGGATGTAAAACAGCCAATATGTTTACCGGTACAGGCTACCGGCGGATTCAGTTTGGGCGCGTCTTTTATGTAACAATCAAAACCAAGGTCAGAACTGTTGGCGCTGCGGTTATGCACTTCCACCGCCAGCTGGTTCCTGCCCTGCCTGAAGATGGTCTTTGGCAATTTGAATGTATAATAAATGCTTTCTGCTGCGCCGTCGATGGTACTGGCAGAAAATGTCTGATAAGTTATAACGCCGGCGGGCATGTTATCCCTGATCACTTCAGCGCCATTTACATAGAAAATAAAACCATCATCCCTGCGCACGCCTATTTCAACCGAATCGGGCAATGCAGCCGTATCGATGGTCATATCGCGGCGGAAGTATGCTGTTACGTATTTATTGTTGGCATCGGGACCATAACCAATAGTGGTTGTCATGGGATCACCATAACCAAGCGGGCCCTGTCCGGTTGCCCAGTCGCGATCGTTGTATGTGGTATCCTTCCAGGCAACCGCGTCGAGGTTTGAACCGTTGTCGAGGTAATGCCAGCTGGAACTTTTTGTTAAAGGATAAGTAGCGGGTTTCAATGGCGGCGTTGTAAAGCCTACTTCCATATCGAAGCTGAGATCGGAACTGTTGGCCGCATTCTGGTGCACTTCCACCGCTATCACGTTCAGGCCATCCTGCAGCAGGTTGGCGGTTTTGGCGCGGAAGTACGTTGTTTCGCCGGTACCGTTCACCGCGGCAGTTGCCAGGGTATTGTTGTTAACGGCTCCCGCGGGCATATTCATGCGGAAGGCCTCGGTTCCGTTCACATATACGATAGCGCCATCATCGCGCAACACATCGAACACCAGTGAATCGTATTTTGTACGGTCATCTACGGTGAAGGTATTGCGCAGGTAATAGGTGATGCGTTTATTATTGGCATCGCTTCCATAGTTAAGCGTGGTGGTTGCATTGCCATCGCCATAACCGAGGATCCCGTTGCCGTAGGCCCAACTGCTGTCATTGTAGTTTAAAGCCGTCCAGTTGCTATTGCTTAGATCATTGCCGCTGTCGTTGTATTTCCACGATGCTTTTTTAGCAAGCGGGAAGGTACCGTTCTGGTACCTGTCGGGGATAGTATAGGTTACCACCAGTCTGGCTGCGTTGGCGGCATTGTTTTCATAAGCCTGCGCTACGCGTTTGGCGGTATTGGCGGTATAACCGGGTATATTGGCTGCAGCCGGATCTATAAGGGTGAACAATACTGCATTGCCCGGTTTCCAGTTCGGTCTGTTGACGATAGATTGCAACAGTTTCGAAACATCTGGCGTGCGCTGGTCGGCGCCTGCATCGCCTACTGCCGCAAACGGGCCGGGTTTCCAGATGAGCGTATCGCCATAGTTCATGATCCGATGGTAGATATCGAAATCGAAAGTGGCCATGGTAAGCGGGTTATCGGTATTTTCCACCCCTATAAGCATATTTACATCTCCGGTAGTATGCACTTCATCAACTGTAAACTGCAAATAGGCATTGGTGATATTAGCGCCCTGCGGAATGGATACCCCGGTAAAGCGTACCCCCAGCAGTTGATCGCTGGCGCCATCTTTGGTGAACTCGAGGTCAGAACTGTTGAGATACATCGTTCCTGCGGTAATGTCCTGTTCAGCATCGTCGGTTCCTGCATCTACTTTGAAAGTAGCGGTTATTGAAAGCCCGCTTGTATCGGCCTGCCAGCCGAGGTGATAAACACCTTGTTCGAGGAATACATTGGGGAAACTGATATTTTGTCCGTCATAATTTCCCTGGCTTACTGTAACCAGTGAATCGGCTATTGCGGTTTGTTGTAGTAAATAAAATTTGCCGGCTATTTTGATTATTGAGTCGGCTTTGGGCAATGCATCGGCCAGGCTAACTTTAATAGTGGCAAATGAATTGTTCAGCGGATCGATCTGCCAGCCGCCCTTCAGGTAATCGATGCCGTTTGTTTTACCAGTTACCAGTGTGTGATCGTCATTTTTACCGGTAACGATATTGCTGTTATATACAGTAATAGCATCGGGGTAGCTCAATCCATTGTTGGTGGCGCCGGCACGGCTCCATTTACCGGTTACCCTGCTTTTATATTCGCTGGCTATGTCGGCTACAGGTGAAGTGGCTGAAACCAGTTCTCCGCCTTTCAATGTAATTTCATAAGGCTGGGCCCCTTTACTGATAATGGAGGTATCTGTATGTTTTTCAAAAGTATAATAATACTGCAGACCGCTTTCTGAACCGGTAAGCGGATAATGCATACGCTTGCGGATACTGTCCTGGCTAAGCGCTACATTCCAGATACGCAGTTCATCCATTTCTGCCTGAACAGCGCTGCCGCCATAAAAAGTACTGTAGCCCAAAGCAAGCCCGAATGTATTGGCTGCATAAGAGGTGAAAGCGGTTTCGCCGATCTTTTCTCCATTTACATAATAAACCAACATACCGTTTTTGGTAGCTGAAACGGCCACATGGTTCCACTCCCCGATGTTCCAGGCACTGCCTTTATCGGAAATGGTGTTCCAGCTACCGGTGTTGGTCCCGCATACGATATTCAGTTTATTGTTATCGGGAAACTCGAAGGAAATACCGGTGGTGTTATTATTTACACGGCCGTTGCTGGCCAGTATTTTAAAATTGGTGCCGGGGTCGGCATTGAGTTTGCCCCAGAATTCGATGGTGAAGTTACCGCCCAATGCGGTGTTGATGGCGGCGCCGGGAATGAACATGTTCGATGCGCCGGCCACTTTCAATACGCCCCCTCTATGCGATGTATAACCCGAGGTTTCGAGAATGCGGCTGTCGGAGATCAGTTTTCCGTAAACAGTTACCTCATCGAGCAACCCTGTATAATGGTTGTTATTGAAGTCACTGCCAATGATGAGATCGGCCGAAGAGGATGCCGGTGCGTTTACATTGCTCCAGCTTTGTACCGGCCAGCCATTGTAGAACAGTGATAACTGTTGTTTTACATTATCATACTTCCATACTATATAACCCCATTTATTTACAACCACGTTGCGGGTAGCTGTGTAGGTTGTATTGGTTGTATGATCGGTATATTGAGGATAGCCGTCACCATTAAAACCCAGCGAAATACCTGCATGTGCAGTGGCGTTCGACAAAACGACATTCGCGCCAGCCAGGAATTGTGTTGGATTGGCCCAGTAACCGATACTGAAAGCCCTGTCGCTCAGGTCGAGCGCCGGATAGTGAAGCGCCGTGGCGGTGGTAAACCGCGCAGCGGCCAGCACATTGCCTTTGCGATCGTTTTCATAAGTGATACTTCCTGATTTTACAAGCAGGTCGTAGGAAGAAGAGTCTTTCAATGAATTGGCAAACCGCAGCGATATTCTTCCGGCACTTTCATCCACACTTTTTAACATATCGGCGTGAATGATGCGTTGAAAATAGGGTTGTCCGTCCAAACCTACATAAGCTATTTTCATTCTTCTGTCGCCGGCATTGCCATACACATTTACGCGTACATAAGTTTGTTTAACCCCGCGCAGTATACGGTCGTTGCTGTAATTCACAGAAAACTGGCCGTTGCCTACGTCTGAGTTCAGGTTACCGGAGATGATATCGAAGAACGGGTATTTTCCATCGGCATAACGGCCGTAAAATTCCTGTTCATGTATATCGGCGCTGAACGCCAGTACGCCATCGATATTATTTGTTTTGATGAATTGTATAAGGTCATCGGCCTGTGCAGTCACAGAAAAATTCCTTCCGCCCCAATGTTTGGCAAATACAGGCGTTCCCGAGATCAGCACCTTGAATGCAGCGGTTGATTTCAGTAAACCCTGCTTCAGCCATTCCTGCTGTTCGGGCCCCAGCTGCTGCTGGATGCCATCGCGGTAGCTGCGGTTGTCCAGTAAAAAGAATTCAACATCCTGGTATTTATAAGAAGAGAAAAGGCCCTGCCCCGCACTGGTGCTTTTGTATTCAGGATTGGGCCACCAGTCCATAAAGATCTCTTTCATGGCGCCAAGCGTAGGCATGGTTTTGTCGAACTCGTTCGGACCGGTATCGTGGTTATCGGTGATTGCCAGTTGCGGCATGGCCCTCGTTAATGAATCGTGAAACTGGCGGTAAAAGATATAACGGGCAAAGGCCATGTCTTTATTGGCCCAGTCGTCGACCCCGTTGGGGCATTGTCCCATGGCGTGTTGCAGACCTAACAGGTAGGTAGCATCGCCCAGCCAGATCATGAGGTCGCTGCCTTCGGCAGCCATTTTATTGAAGAT
>CBIHPC010000251.1:0-9116 GCA_966211305.1 uncultured Niastella sp. | reverse complement strand
AAAAAGAGGTAGTTTTACTTGCACCCGACCGGCCGGTTCAAAACGGCTGGAAAATAGGCTAAAGGCCGAAGGCTAAACGCAAAACGCTAAACGCCGAACGCAGAAAACGAAAGGCGCAGATCCGAATACGGAATGCCGGATGCAGGTAAAGAAACCTGAAATTCCGGAACCAGCGTTCTGCGTTAAGCTTTCAGTGTTTGGCATGTGGTATAACGATTGTATGTATAATACGAAAAATTACATATGATGAAGCCCGATCATGCAGGACGCGTTCATTACATATTATCAATCGCCTGTAGGTTTACTTCAGATTGCCGGTACAGGCCAGTTTATCAGTGAAGTGATATTCATTGATGAACCGGAGAAAATTACCCCTAAAACCGACTATAACGCCTTACCGCCTTTGGCCATACAGGCAGTAGAACAACTGATAGAATATTTTCATGGCCATCGCCGTATTTTTGAATTGCCCATTTCGCAGCAGGGCACGCCTTTTCAGCAGAAGGTTTGGGCAGAACTGATGAATATTCCTTTTGGAAAAACCATCAGCTACCTCGACCTGAGCCACCGGCTCGGCGATCCCAAAGTGATCAGGGCTGCCGCAGCGGCTAACGGCAGGAACAATATAGCTATCATTGTGCCCTGCCACCGGGTGATCGGTGCAAACAATCAGCTCGTGGGTTATGCCGGCGGACTGCCGCGCAAAAAGTGGCTGCTGCAACATGAGAACAAAATTGCACATGGCGTACAGACGCTATTTTGAAATTAATCACAGGAACCAGGATCCGGGAACCAAACAAATTCCAGAATCCAAAATCCCACCCCCCTGAAGTGACATTGAGTGTATGATTATGGTTTATTACCTGGAACCTGAGATTTGAATTTTATTTTTCGGGTCTTGTGATTTGTGATTTGAGATTTATTATTTGGATCTTGTGATTTGAGTTTTCAACATATGATTACATTAATAAAAGGTGATATTACCAAGATGAAAGTGGATGCTGTTGTCAATGCAGCCAACTCTTCCCTTCTGGGCGGCGGCGGCGTTGATGGCGCCATTCACCGTGCCGGCGGCCCCGCCATTCTGGAAGAATGCCGCCAGATCAGGGCAAAACAGGGTGGTTGCGATACCGGAGAAGCAGTGATCACTACCGGCGGACAATTACCGGCAAGATATGTTATTCATACCGTTGGTCCCGTTTGGAATAACGGAAATAAAGGTGAACCGGAATTGCTGGCAAACTGTTATCACAACTCATTACAATTAGCAGTTGAGCATGGAGTCAAGACCATCGCTTTCCCAAATATCAGTACCGGCGTTTACCGTTTTCCCAAACCCGAAGCCGCCGAAATAGCCATTGATGCGGTAAAACAATTTTTGACAACCGATAAACATTTAACCGAAGTGTTCTTTGTATGTTTCGATGATGAGAATTATGAACTGTATAAAGAAAAACTTGCCGTGTTGCCTTGATGGCTTGTTGCCTCGTTGCCTTGGTTAAGTATGAAGTTTGCAAATAATAAAGATTTAAGAAATATCAGAAAATATGCCATTTAAAGCGCTTTGGATAACAGAAACTGCGTCTGGAAAATTTGAACGGAACATTGTTGAGCGATACATCGATGACCTGCCGGCAGGAGAAATGGTGATCAGGGTGCATTATTCATCCCTGAACTACAAAGATGCGCTTTCGGCAACCGGCAACAAAGGCATTACCCGTAAGTTCCCGCATACACCCGGCATCGATGCTGCCGGTGTAATAGAAATAAGCCGAAACGAAAAGTTTGCCGTTGGCGATGAAGTACTGGTAACCGGTTACGACCTTGGCATGAACACCTGTGGCGGATTTGGCCAGTATATTCGTGTACCGGCCAGCTGGGTAGTTAAAAAACCAGAGAACTATTCCCTGAAAGATTGTATGATCATCGGCACGGCCGGTTTTACAGCCGCCTGTGCGGTATATAAAATGGAACTGATGAAACTGCTGCCTGAAGCAGGGCCCATCGTAGTTACCGGCGCAACAGGCGGCGTTGGCAGCCTGGCCATTTCTATTTTATCGAAAGCAGGTTTTGAAGTGATTGCCGTAAGCGGCAAATCGAATGTACAGGATTATGTTACCCACCTTGGCGCAGTGCGGCTGGAATCAAGGGATTTTGTAACCGACACCTCCCAAAAAGCACTCTTAAAACCCAAATGGGCCGGGGCCATCGATACCGTAGGCGGCAATACGTTGGCCACCCTGTTGAAGGGCTGCATGCCCGAAGGTTGTGTGGTAAGCACCGGTCTGGTTTCCTCACCCAAACTCGATACTACCGTATATCCCTTTATTTTGAACGGCATTAATTTATTGGGCGTAGGTTCTGCTGAAACACCCATGAACATACGCGTTACCATTTGGGAAAAACTGGCCAACCAATGGAATATAAAGGATAAATTACCCGCGATCGCCAGGGAAGTCACCCTCGATGAACTGAATACAACCTACATTGACAATATTCTGCAGGGAAATATTATGGGCCGTATAGTGGTGAACTTAAACAACCTGTAAACATGGAACTGTTGCAATGGAAAGTGATACGGGTGATAGGGGAAACACCTGATACGGCTACATATGTTTTGGAAGAAATAAACGGAAACCCCATTGCCTGGGAGGCCGGCCAGTCACTCACCTTTTTATTCTATCACCATGGCCATGAAATACGCCGCTCCTACTCTATTTGTACTGCGCATGGCATCGATAAACACATAGCCATTACCGTAAAAAAGAAAACCAATGGCGAAATTTCGCGGTACATCCTCAACAACTGGCAGCGGGGCACTATTGCAAAGAGCCTGCCGCCGGCCGGAAGATTTATCATCGAAACAGATCCCGCGCAAAAACGGCATATCTGGTTCATTGCCGCCGGTAGCGGAATAACGCCTGTTCTTGCCCTGATAAAAAAACTACTTTTTAACGAACCGGAAAGTCATATTACACTTATCTATCAAAATCACGATGAGCACAGTATCATATTTCATAAAATATTGCAGGAACTGGCCGCACAATATGCGCAACGCTTCACCCGCATAGACCTGTTGAGCAACCCCATCAACCCGGAAATTAAACCTGCCCGCCTTAATAACTGGCTACTTGAGCAATTGGTAACCACAAACAATAAACCACAAACCACAAATCTATTTTATACCTGCGGCCCCGAACCATTCATGCGCATGGTGCAGTTCACTTTACGGGTAATGGGTTTTCGGGAAGATCAGTTACGCAAGGAACATTTCGTTATTGAACCGGTACGCAAACCGGCGTTTACGATGCCATCCACTGCTTATAACGTGGTATTGCATTACGCACAACAAACGCACCGGTTTACCGCCGCCTGGCCCGATACCATTTTACAGGCAGCTCAAAAAAATGGTATCACACTGCCCTATAGCTGCAATACGGGCCGCTGCGGCACCTGTGCGGCCTATTGCCGCAAAGGTTCGGTAACCATGAGCAATAATGAAGTGCTTACCGATGCCGATCTGCAGGTTGGGCTGGTGCTTACCTGTACCGGTTATGCAGCCGCCGATCTTGAACTGGAAGTTTAACTACACGTAACTTTTTCGGCTGCGGTCAAGTGCAACCGGATGGTTGTTCCCGCCAAAAAGATCGAGAATGGCGTTCACCCCGTGTTCTTTTTTGTAAGCGTATTCCGCATCGGTGATAAAGGTTAGCCAGAGAAAACCAACATCTTCATTTTCTACCTGGAAAACCGGTTCGTTATCGGCTTTAACAATGGAGGTCAAAGTAAACAATGTGGTAAGTTCGGAATCCTTAAATAGATTTCCCATACGTATGGTGTGGCCCCAGCCGAGGAATGTTTGCGGTTCCTGTAAGAACGGAAAACAACCGGTCCAGCATAACCAGTTGGCAATATCATCCAACTGCGTTTCATTATCATTTACATACGCTATCATTTCTGCACGCGGCATATCGGTTTCATCGGCCCGTTCATCCATAACCATAGGCATAAGGCTCATTCCGAAAGTAACCAGTGTGCCCCAGGGCCGGCCTGTTTTTTCGGCTGAAAAAAAAGCACAGCCTACCTGCGGCGCCTCCTCGCCGGGATCCCATAACTGGGAAGGCGCTGCACCAAAATGGCCGGTCAGCGACCGGAGTATATTTGTATGGGCTTCGGTTTTCATTCTGCTGTTTGTTTAATAGTGCGCAAACAAGGTACAATTATCTGTTTTTTACCAGCTCAAAATATTTACCGGTGAACTGCCAGGTAACGATTTCCCTTGTAACCTTACCATCATCCTGTACAACAGTCAGGTGCAACCGGTCATCATCGGTATCGTAGTAGATCAGTTTCGCGGGGCGTTCGGGCCGGTGGGCCACGGTAAGAAAGTTATAATTAAAACCCATTTCGTTCACAGGGCCGTCACCTGTTTTAAATAACCGCACCCATTCATTGAGGTCCTTATCATCGATGCAAAAACCCTTTACTCCCTGCGAAAAACTGGTGCTGGAGTGCGACTGGTTATACACGCCGAGATAGTATGTTTTATTATCCGTTTTCAGGGTATATACATTGGAATACCATTTACCGGCGTCCTGTTCATTATGTTCGGCCAATTGGGAAAACACTTCATTATTTACCCGGTATTGAAAAACAGCATCAAAATCAGGTTCGGCGCCACCCATCCCCGTATGCCATGAATAAATACGGAACAGGCCGTCTTCCGCCGTTTTTATAACAAGCCCTTCTTTTTCCAGGTCTTTAAACTCGCAGGTAAATGTAGCTCTTACGGAGGCCGTCCAGGCAAGCAGGCTGTTGCGGAATGCGGTATTGGCCTCCCTTACAGAATCCATACGGCCGATCATGGAGGAGGCATCGGGATGTAAGGTCCAGTGCTGTAACCGTTTGAACGTGACTAATAATTCCTGTTCAATTTTCTGCGGCGACTGCGGATACGCATAGGTGGCACTGCAGAAAAGGAACACCGAAATGATTATTCGCATGCCTCAATATAGATAAAAGAACCTGTTGATGCAAGGCCAACAACTCATAACTGAATAACTGATTTACTTTAGCTCCTCGCTGGTGAAAGCAAGCGGTAACAAAGAGCTCGCTTTCGGTATCACATATATCTTTCCTTCCATACCGCCCAGTATCAGCCTGATGGGATGCCCCACACGCATTTCAAATTCCTGCAATGACTGCCGGCAAATGCCACAGGGAGAAATAGGATGATCGCTGTCGCCGTTACCGGCCTGGTAGCTGATGGCCAAAGATTCAATAGGCACTTTGGGATATAATGAAGAAGCCGAAGCCAGCAATACCCGCTCGGCACATAAACCAACCGGAAAGGAAGCATTCTCCTGGTTGCTGCCGGCAACAATTTCACCATTGGCCAGTTTGGCAACCGCTCCAACGTGAAAATGTGAATAAGGCGCATACGCATGCTCCGTTACCTCCCTGGCCTCTGTGAGCAACCAGGCATCTTCTTCGGTAAGCTCTTCTATTGAATCGTACACCTCGAATGAAAACTTATATTCACTTTGTTTCATCTGAAAATATTTATTGAGTTTTTGCCGGATGTTTTACAACCTTAACCAGACAAAAAATCCTCCCCGCGCACCGCGAAGAGGATTATTAAAGATAATGAAAGATTATTGTTTTTTATGCTGTTTTGGTTCATGGCCCGGCTCCGAAAGGATGCCCTCTCATCAGGAGGCCCGAAGTTCAACAACCACAAACCATAAACCACAAACTACAAACTATTAATGTATTGTTCTGAACATCCGGCTCCAGCGAACGCCTTTTTCCCAACTCATCCAGATCAGCCAGGCCTCGCCAACCACATGGTCTTCAGGCACAAAACCCCAAAAACGGCTGTCCTGCGAACGATGGCGGTTATCACCCATCATCCAGTAATAGTTCATTTTAAAAGTGTAGGTTGTAGTTTCCTGGCCGTTGATGAAGATCTTACCATCCCGGTCTTCCCAGGTATTGTTCTCATACACCCTGATAGCGCGTTTATAACAGGCGATGTTTTTAGGTGTCAAGTGAATGGTAACTCCTTTTTTAGGGATCCACAAGGGACCGAAATTGTCAACACTCCACAGGATATTCGCCGTATCGCGTGGGAATATGCGCGGATCGCCCACACCTTCCACCTTACGGGTCACCGATACCACACCGTCTATTTTTTTCACGATCGTCACTTCATTTTCGGTAAGATTGAGCTTATAGCTGTTAACCCCATTGGGTTCAAAATCGGGGGCGCTGTTCGGCTCTGCAGTAAGACGGACGCCGGCTTCCCGCAGGTCTTCTTCCGTCAGTAATTTATTATTGGCAACAGTTACCACATACTCGGCGGCAGCCGTTGGTGAAATATAAGCTTTCTGGCTGTTTACATATAAAAACCCGTCAACGATCTGAATGGTGTCGCCGGCTATGGCCACGCAACGTTTGATATAGTTCTCACGTTTGTCAACCGGCCGGGTGGTTACCGTAAAATTGCTCCATACATATTCGCGGGCATTTTCTTTGGCAACCGCACGCAGCTGTGCTTCATTGGGTATTTGCGATCTCAGGATGCTGTACTGCTCCATTTCTGCCTGCAGCAGCATATCGTAATACGGGTCCTGCGAATCACGTTCTTTGGTAAGCGTATCGCCTGCCGGGAAGTTGAACACCACCACATCATTGCGCTTGACCGGACTGGCAAACCAGCGCGTATATGGCAAATGAATGACTTCAGTATATGATTTCGAATTGGTAATGGGCAGCGTGTGATGCACAAACGGAATGGCCAGCGGCGTATTGGGAATGCGCGGACCGTAGCTCAGCTTGCTTACGAACAGAAAATCGTTCACCAGCAGGGTTTTCTCCATTGAACCGGTTGGAATGGTATAAGCTTCAAAAACAAAAACGCGGATAAGGGTAGCCGCCACAACAGCAAAAACACCGGCATCTATCCATTCACGCACCGTGGTTTTCTTGTGGTTCTTCACTGCCTCGGGGCCAAGGTACTTTACTTTTTTATCCATACCTATCATGGGGAAGTACACCACCGATAAAAGGGCCGCCGCCGCATGATCGAGCAATTTGAATCTTCCGAATAATTTAACAAATTCAACCAGTAACCAAATGCTGATGAACCAGCCTGCAACCGGTATAAATTGCCAGAAATACCAATGTTTTCTGATTTTGGCAACCTTTACAATTTCCCAGGTGTTATAGAACGGAACCCAGGCCTTCCATGAGGGTATTCCGGCTTTTTCGAATAATTTCGCGAGACCATAGGCAGGCAATATCAGAATAAGTAGGGATACCAATATGATAATCAACAGATCGTGTAAACTCATTATGGGGCTATTTTATAAAAAATCCGGGCAAAAATACCATATTAATTTGCAAGGAAACAGGCCAATAACGAACTATTTGCTAAAAAACGTATAATCTCTAAGCTTATGGGCTTTATTTGTTATAAACTGTATTTCTCCAGTTCCATTAGTTGTAATATCTTACCTTTTGTTACAATCATATGAATCTCTTTTCTATCCGGGATATTGAAAACTTAACGGGCATCAAGGCGCATACCCTGCGCATCTGGGAACAGCGTTACAACCTTTTCTGCCCAAAACGCAGGGAAAGCAAACACCGTTTCTATGATTGCGACGACTTAAAGCACCTTTTACGCATAGCTTACCTGTATAACCAGGGACATAAAATTTCACAAATTGCCTGCTGTTCGCCCGAAGAAATGGCCAGGATGGCCCTCGAAGCAAAACCCGATTCGGATAATTACGAAATTTTCATCAATCAGCTGACCGAAGCCACGCTCGACCTCGACCAGCCGCGGTTCGATAAAATATTGCACAACCTGGTATTGCATGCCGGTTTTGAAAAAAGCATGATCTGCGTATTATTCCCCTTTTTAAAGAAGATCGGGGTTTTATGGCTGACCGGGCAGTTAATACAGGCACATGCCCATTTTGCCCGTTCGCTCATCATTAAAAAAATGATGGTGGCCATCGACGGGTTGGAGAAAACTGCATATACCGGCGGCCGGCGGGTACTGTTGTTCACCCCGGCGGGTGACCACCACGATATGCCGGGCGGCGAATGCCAGGAATTACCGCTGCTCTTTATGCATTACATGCTAAAGAAGGAAAGGGTGCCTGCCATTTACATGGGCAAGAACGTTCCGCTCGATATGTTGCAACTGATCTGCTCCCAGCACCACGTTACTCAATTGTATTTCCTCATTATTCCGAACCTGAATAAATGCGACATGCATGAATACCTGAAGCGGTTCAGCAGCATGTTCCCCGACAAAGAGATCATTTTTTCAGGCCCCGAGGCCTGCCAGTGCAGTTGTGACCTCAAGAATGTGAGGTTATTGAAAACTATAGAAGAAAAGAAAGCCTTTCTTAAAGAAGGAAAGACTGAATTAATTACAGCAAGTTGACGAGTTAACTGGTTAACTCGTCAACCAGTTAACTACCTTTTAGGAATTACATACGCATGTACATCATCGGGAATAATGGTTTTGCCCGAGAGGATGATCAACCGCTCTACCACGTTGCGCAGTTCGCGGATGTTACCCGTCCAGTTATGTTGTTTTAAAGCATCCAACGCCTCTTTCTCAATCCCTTTTTTGGGAATGCCATAATCGGCACAGATATCGGCCAGGAATTTATCAACCAGTAAGGGAATGTCTTCGCGGCGATCGTTCAGTGAAGGCACATGAATGATGATAACGCTAAGCCGGTGGTATAAGTCGAGACGGAAGTTCTTATCATCCACTTCTTTCAACAGGTCTTTATTGGTAGCCGCTATTACCCGTACATCTACACTGATATCCTTATCGCCCCCTACCCGCGTTATCTTTCCTTCCTGTAAGGCACGTAATACCTTGGCCTGGGCGCTCAGGCTCATATCGCCAATTTCATCGAGGAAAAGCGTACCGCCGTGCGCCTGTTCAAACTTACCAATCCGTTGCTTAACGGCTGAAGTGAAGGAACCTTTTTCATGACCGAACAGTTCGCTTTCAATCAGCTCACTGGGAATGGCCGCGCAGTTAACTTCAACGAGCGGACCGGCAGCGCGGTTGCTTTTTTCAT
>CBIHPC010000250.1:0-9135 GCA_966211305.1 uncultured Niastella sp. | reverse complement strand
GTAAAACGGATCTCTGGAAAAAATGCGGTGACAACCCTTTATATCCGCAGGCCGGTACCTGGGTAATCGATCGGGCCAACTGGTGCCCCGGTTATTTAAACCAACCCGAGATCATCGATCAACGGCTTGTTGCAAAACACGAGAATGTGTTCGATATCCAAATGGAGCCTTATACAACAAGCGATCGCAATGTGATAGAGCATATTTATGCTTATCTTATAGAATATGGCGCCCCGGTTTCAAAAACAGATGTTTCGCTGGAAGAAGTTATTGTTCCTTCAACAACCGATATCTACCGGCGGAAGAACCCGGCCTGTATGAACCCGGTAGTTGTTATTAAGAACAATGGCGCTGTCAACCTTACATCCTGCCAGTTCAGGTATGGTACAAAGGGATTTCCCACCCGGGTATATAAATGGAAAGGCAATCTTGCCTTCGGTCAAACCGAACAGATCATCCTCCCTGGCACTATCGATGGTAAAAATGGGGGGAATGAATTTACCGTTTCTATAGAACAACCAAACGGTGGAAAAGATAACTATCCCGGCGATAATAAAGTGGCAAGTTTTTTCCAGGGCGTTCCGGTGCACGATAAACAGATCATTCTGCATTTTAGAACGAACAACAGACCGGCGGATAATAGTTACAGCATCATCGATGCAGCTGGTAAACCCGTTTTCGAACGCCGCCCGGGTACGTTGTTAAAGGATACGCTCTACAGGGATACCATTCACCTGCAACCTGGTTGTTACCGGTTTGATGTAGTGGATACTTCCGGCAACGGGCTCGAATTCTGGTATGCCGTAAGGGCCGGAAGGGGAACCTGCAAAATTTTGAATGGCAAAGGGGAGATGCTTAAAAGTTTTGAATCTGATTTCGGAAGTGGCGTGAGTTATGAATTTATGGTATCGCCCGACAGTTCACAATGGGCAAAACCCAGCGAAGCGATCGCTGTTGGTTTATTCCCTACCATGACAAAAGGCAAAGTGACGATGGATTATTTCAGTAACCAGCCGCAGGATGCCCTGGTGCAAATCGTTGCCGATGGCGGAAATAACGAAGTAGTGGAAGAGCACCGGTATGCGAACCTTAAGGAAGCTATATTTCAGTATGATATGGGGTACCGCCCGCCGCAACGATATTATCTGAAGGTGTTCATAAAAGGTAAACTGGTTTTCAATAAAAGAATAAGAGTAGTACAGCGGGTTCCCGGGCAATAAAGTTATTGGTAATTATCTATTTTGTATATTTCGCCTATATTGGAATGGAGACTAAAACGGCATTCATTTGCCTGTGATTTTAACGTTCCATTAGTAAATATTTAAGACGATAATAATACCAGATAATAATGAACGAAAGTACCATCGATAGTTTACGGGAAGCCCTGAAGCATTCGCCCAACAATACACCGCTGAGGTTGCTGCTGGCCGATACTTTGCTGGGGCTGAACCGGTTGGAGGAAGCGGAAGCAGAATACACCCAGGTGCTGAAATTTGCGAATGACACAAAGGCAAAGACCGGGTTGGCAAAAGTTTTCTATAAAAAGGGTAACTACTCCGCCTGTAATGTGATCCTCGAAGAATTTATTGAAAGTGGCCGCGCCGATATCGAGGCGCTTGTTTTATATGCCAAAGGTTTACTGAAAGAAAACTCGGTAGCCAAATCCATCGACACCTATAAACGGGTATTGAGCATGAATCCGGATTTCTATGATGAAGAGCTCGACAACCAGCTGCGGGTTAAAGGTGGTGGCGCAGAAAGCGAGCCGGAGGAAGAAGATGCGTATGACAGCCGTTTTTTGCAAAAGCCGTCCATCAATTTCAGTGATGTAGGTGGTATGGATGCGGTGAAAAAAGAGATCGAATTAAAGATCATAAAACCATTATTACATCCCGAACTATATAAGGCCTACGGCAAAAAGATCGGCGGCGGTATTTTGTTATACGGCCCGCCCGGTTGCGGTAAAACCTTCCTGGCAAAAGCAACGGCCGGGCAGGTAAATGCCAGGTTCATCAGCGTAGGCCTGAATGATATTCTCGATATGTGGGTGGGTAATAGCGAAAAGAACCTGCATGAGATCTTCGAACTGGCCCGTTACAATACACCCTGTATCCTGTTCATCGATGAAATAGATGCGCTGGGCGCCAGCAGAAGCGATATGAAACAATCTGCAGGCCGTCATTTGATCAACCAGTTCTTACAGGAGCTCGATGGCATCGACACAAGCAATGAAGGCGTGCTCATCATCGGCGCCACCAATACACCCTGGAACCTTGACCCTGCGTTCAGAAGACCGGGCCGGTTCGACAGGATCGTTTTTGTGCCGCCACCCGATGAAGCCACCCGCGAGTCGATCCTGAAATTGAAACTGAAGAACAAACCAATTGATGCCATCGATTATTCGCAACTCGCCAGAAAAACGGAGAATTACTCCGGCGCCGATATCGATGCCATCATCGATATTGCCATTGAGTTGAAACTGGAATCGTCTTTTACAGATGGCGTTCCCAAACCCATTGAAACGAAAGACCTGCTGAACGCGGTGAAAAAACATAAAGCCAGTACGCAGGAATGGTTCACTACTGCAAAGAATTTTGCCATGTTCGCCAATGATTCCGGTTTGTACGATGATATTCTATCCTATTTAAAAATAAAAAAGTGACATGACGGAGTACAGTCTTTCGAAAATTGGTATACTCATTCAGCAGAAAAAATACGACGCAGCGGAGAAGATCCTAAGACAATTACTGGCGCAGGAACCTACCAATATTCACTATCTGTCGTTGCTGGCGGAGTTGAATTTACAACAGGATAGAGTAGAAAAAGCGGAAAGCATTATTGACGATGCGATCGGGCTTTCGCCCGATACCGCGCATTTGTATTTTATAAAATCGAGGATCGATATTCAGAAAGACAAGTTTGATGATGCTGAAAAAAGTATTCAGCAGTCCATCACACTCGACCCATATACCGCCGATTATTTTGCCTGGTTCGCTAATATTAAATTAGCCCGTAAGCAATTTGAAGAAAGTTTGCGCCTCGCCAACCAGGCTTTGGAAATAGATGCCGAAGACCTGCTGGCGCTGAACGTGCGCAGCACGGTATTGATAAAGCTGAACCGGAAAGAAGAATCTTTTCAAACCATAGAAGGGGCCTTGCGGCAGGATCCCAACAATGCTTATACGCATACAAATTATGGCTGGGGGTTGTTAGAGAAAGGCGATCATAAAAAGGCATTGAAACATTTCAAAGAAGCGTTGAAGAACAATCCCAATTATGAGTACGCGCAGAAAGGCATGATAGAAGCGCTGAAAGCAAGTAACCCGGTCTACAGGATGTTCCTGAAATATCAATTCTGGATAAGTAACCTGCCGGCCAACTACCAGTGGATGTTTATTATTGGTGTTTACTTTGGAACACAGCTGTTGAACAAACTGGCCGACAGCAGCCCTTCGTTCAGGCCTTTTGTTACCCCCATTATCATTGCGCTGGTGGTGTTTGCATTTTCAACCTGGGTAATAAAACCCGTAAGCAACATGTTGCTGCGGTTCAATGCGTATGGCAGGTTCCTGCTCGATAGAAAAGAAAAGTTAAGTTCCAACTTTGTAGCGGCAAGCCTGCTGGTGTTACTGGCGGGGGTGGCGTTGTATTTTATCACCTCCGATGCGTTTTATTTGTTTGTAGCGGGGTACGGCGGGGCCATGATGGTTTTGTGCGGCGTAATGTTCATTCCATCGAGGTATAACTCCATTATGTTTTATACTATTGGGATGGCTGTACTGGGACTGGTAACTTTATACACTATCTATATAAACATTCCGGCCTCTGTAAATCTTGCGTATTCCTTTTTTATAGGGTTTATTGCCTTCCAGTGGATGGCCAACTTCATGATGATAAGACGTAATAACCGGTAACCGCTTTTTCCATTTGCTAAACACCTACCTTCATGCAAATGATTACAATGAAAAAATTATCATACCTGTTAACGATCACAGCCTGCATGCTGGGTGGGGCAGCTGTTGCGCAAAAAAAATCAAAAGGATGGATCTCCCTGTTTGATGGCAAAACGCTTAATGGCTGGAAGGTGGGCGACAATGCAGCGTCTTTTACAGTAGATAGCGGAATGATCATTGCCCATGGAAATGTAGCGCACCTGTTTTACGATGGCAAAGTGGGGGACCATAATTTTAAGAATTTTCATTTTAAAGCACAGGTGAAAACTACACCCGGCTCAAATAGCGGGCTGTACTTTCATACTACCTTTCAGCAGGGCGGCTGGCCTTCGAAAGGCTATGAAGTGCAGGTAAATAATTCTCATACCGACTGGCGCCGTACCGGCAGTTTGTATGCGGTGCAGGATGTAAAAGAGGTTTATGTAAAAGATAATGAGTGGTATACCGAAGAGATAATCGTGGAGGGAAATAAAATTACTACCAAAGTGAACGGCAAGGTATTGGTTGAATATACCGAGCCTGAAAATGTTCAGCGTTCTCCCGATATGAACAACCGAAAATTGTCAGGCGGTACATTCGCTTTACAGGCTCATGATCCCAACAGCAAAGTATATTATAAAGATATACAGGTGAAGATACTGCCTTAAAAACGCTTAAGTATACAACTGAACAACTAATTTCCCTTCAGCGTCTTAGGGTCTTGTGTTAACGCTCTTAGTTTGGCAACCAGTTCTACGCCAACTCCATCAGGATGCGATTCAATAAACTCCGATAAACGGGGATCGTTTGTCATGGCAAGGTAGCAGGCAAAATTATCGGTGATGAGCTCGTTGCTGTTTTCGGCAAGTAGTTTATCGATGAACTTTTTATTGTCGCTTATATCGAGCTGTTCGGCAATGTATTTATCGATCTTGAGAATGAGGTCGAGAAAAAAATCAACGGTGGCGCCGTAAATGTTCTGATAGCGGAAATCGTATTTGGTGGGGCCGTAGATGTATTCGTTCCTGCCGGTCTTATTTGCTTTGATCCATTTTTTTAATTTTTTGGAACCAACGTACGGTAATATCTCAAGGCCTACACTGCTGCCGGCCATATTACTTCGTGAGCTCCAGAAATTGATCTCCACAAAAAGGTCGCGCGATTCTATTTTCACTTTCGGCCGGCTTCTGGTGTACTTGTAACCTTTCTGCTGATAATAATATCCAATGGCCTGACAAAATTCATCAAAGATTTCGGCAGGGGGCGTTGTGTCGTTTTGGTTGGTAAGAATGCTATTTTCAGTCCAGAATGTTGTCATAAAACTAACCGGAACCGGATCGATTTTGAAAGTAATTTACCAATTATTCTTACTTCAATTGAATCAATAATAATTTTACGGCCCCGGTTGTGCATTAGAAATTACAATTGTGTGATGTTTAGGCAGATACAAATTAAATAAGTACTGTGATGTTGATCAGGATCATTGAAATATCAGGTGACGGCGGGAATATTTTGTTGTGACGGCGGTCATTGTTTCCGTTTTTTTGAATTAGTAAATTTATATCAGATTAATCAAAGGGCGATCGGTTAAGCAGGAGGATAGGGAAACTGTTTCAGAATTGTTTGTAAAGAGGCAAGAACGGGAACAGAAAACTATCCGTCCGGAAAAGCAGAATAAATCTGTCATCTTAACACGAAAACCTGAATTTGGTTAAGCAAACGCTGATAGCACCAACAAGCTACCAACGTTAGACGGGGGCGGTCCGCAAGTCGGATCGCTCTTTTTTTAATGTGATAATTCGATAATTAGCAAATTTGATAATGCTTCAAGTTCAGCAGTTTCTGTAAGTTCGAAGCTCACGCGTAAGTATCCTTTTTTAATGTGATAATTTGATAATTCGATAATTTGATAATGCTTCATTATTCAGCAGTTCCTATAAATTCATAGCTCACGCGTAAGCTTCCATATAAGCCTGTATTCATTATCACATTATCAAATTATCACATTATCGAATTATTGCCTTTATCGTTCTCATAGGTACCAATATAGAACCATACCCATTATTGAGGCCATGGTTCAGGTCGTTCAGTGATTTTTCCAGTAAAAATGTTTGTATCATCACCCTGAAATCATGTTTATCGGCCGGGATGAATTTGCTTGCTGCAACCGTATCGAGATACGCTTTCATAAAAAATCCACCCATATAGTGCGCCCATAGCCTGATAAAAGGTACATACTTCGCCATATTCTCTTTTAGCATATGATGGTTTTGATTAAATCCTTCATACACCGTATTATGAAACGAGCGCAGCATGGTGGCCACATCGTGCAACGGCGACCTTTTCAGCCTTCTTTCACTATAGGGGCGAAGCGGATCGCCGCCGTAACCTTGTATGGCGATGTCTTTCCCTGTTAGTAATACCTGGTTCAATGTATAATAACCATGGATCCTGATTTTTAATACATCGAGCTTTTTATTATAGATCTTTTTGAACACAGCCAGCACATCATCTCGGTGTTTCAGCAGTTCTTCCGCTTCGGGTTGCAGGTCGGGCGGCAGTTTGTTCAGATTCCTTTTCAGGTTTTGAAAAACTTCCCGTACCAGCGATACCATGGCCGAAAACAGCGAGCGCTGGTAGTGCAGCGAAAACTCTTCGGGTTTAAAATCCTTTACTGTGATACCCGAAGCCAGTGCGAGGTGCATTTGCCCGGTGCGTATACCTATCAGCCGCGCCTGGTCGGCTGCACGGCCGCCCAACAGGTCTTTTAATTCATTTGGCAATTCGTCAAAACCAACCGGTTCGGTAAGGTTGCCCATTGCTTCCCAGGCAGGCAGATTTTCCTGGTTCAGGGCAAGTATTCTTTCAATATAGTTGTATACCCGTTCCTGCATATAGGTGTACCCGTTACCGTGGTTCTCGATCATCACCTGTAACATTCCCATGGTGATCATGCCTTTTTCCGTGCTCCATTCTATGGCGCCCAGGAATGCGGGTATGTGTTCATATTTTGCCTGCTCGCTCAGGAAATGGGTAATTTCGGCATCGGGATTAATATAATAATCCACCCGCCGGTAAATGGTCAGAAAGAAATTATTGTCGTAAGTGATGGAACCATTGTACCGGTCGCCTTCGAATATTTTTGACTTTACATCTTCATGTTGTACCGCGTAGGTGGTCAGCGATCCGTTGTTGTGGAACCTGAGCTGGTTGCTATCGCGGCCCTGTAATGTTTCATTGTGCGCCAGGTGTTGAAGAAGCCATTGCTGAAATGTAGTTACGAACAATGCGTCGCATAAAATCCCTTCCTGTTCACCTGCATGCATCCAGGCAATTACGCTATGCGGAAAACTGTTCGCCAGTTTTTGCGCCACCGGGTCTTGTGCAAACGTTACTATTAGCTGGTACATCTCCGGTAGTCCGCTTTCGTAGGTCACTTCCAGCAACAATAGCAACGCTTCAGGCGACGATGGAATGTTCATGTAGTTGATGATTTCTACTCCGTGCACCGAACGTGCACGGCCGGTAAACCATTCACATTGTTTAAGGTAGGCGGGCAGTACGGCGTTCTCCAGTTCTGCCCGGGTCGATTTATTCACTATATCCTGCAGCTTGTTTATCTGCAGCAGCGGAATGGTTTTTTTTTCGTCGATCCCGGGGTGTGTTTTTTCAAGCGAGAACCACAGCCAGGTGTGCGGACCGAGCGTAAAGAAGTAGGTGCCTGCTTTGCCAACGGCGGGAAATTTATTCCTGCTCATCAGTTCCATCAGGGCAAAACCTTTATAACCTTCCAGCGGTACTTCGGCAACCTGTGCAAATTTCGACAGGTTTACCACTATCAGCAGGGTTTCATTTTCATACCGCCTTAAAAAGGCCAGCACTTTCGGGTTGTCGACATTCAGAAAGGTAAGATCGCCGCGGCCAAAAGCTTTGTGTTTTTTACGCATGTTGATCATGCGTTTCATGAACCAGAAAAGCGATGAGGTATTGCGGCGCTGCATTTCCACATTCACCGATTCATAATGATATTCGGGATCGAGGATCAGCGGTAAATACAACTGATGGGGGTTCGAATTCGAGAAGCCGGCGTTGCGGTCGGGCGACCATTGCATGGGCGTACGCACACCATCGCGATCGCCCAGGTAGAAGTTATCGCCCATTCCGATCTCATCGCCGTAATAGATTACCGGCGTGCCGGGCAGGGAGAACAGCAGGGAATTGAGCAGTTCTATCTTTTCGCGGTTATTTTCCATCAGGGGCGCCAGCCGGTGCCGAATACCGAGGTTGATGCGGGCCTTGGGGTCCTTTGCATACACTATGTACATATAGTCCCGTTCTTCATCTGTCACCATTTCAAGCGTAAGCTCATCGTGGTTGCGCAGGAAGATGGCCCACTGGCAGGTGGGCGGTATGGCCGGGGTTTGATCAAAAATATCGGTGATCGGGTAGCGGTCTTCCATTTGCAGGGCCATGAACATCCGGGGCATAACGGGAAAATGGTAGTTCATATGGCATTCGTCGCCATCGCCAAAATAGGAGGCGGAATCTTCAGGCCACATATTGGCTTCCGCCAGTAAAACGGTGCCGGGAAATTTTTCATCAACATGAGCGCGTAACCGTTTCAGGAAGGCATGCGTTTCGGGCAGGTTCTCCCCATTGGTGCCTTCGCGTTCGAACAAATAAGGCACGGCATCGAGCCGGAAACCGTCGACGCCCATATTGCACCAGTAATCAATGATGTTAAACACTTCCTTCTGTACCTGCGGATTGTCGTAGTTCAGGTCGGGCTGGTGATGAAAAAAGCGGTGCCAGTAATATTGTTCGGCTACGGGGTCCCAGCTCCAGTTGGAGGCTTCGAAATCCTGGAAAATGATGCGCACATCCTTGTACTGGGTGGGGTCGTCGGTCCAGACGTAATAATTTCTTTCGGGCGAGCCTTTAGGCGCGGTCCTTGCCCGCTGAAACCAGGGATGCTGGTCAGATGTGTGGTTAATGACCAGCTCGGTAATGATCCGCAGGTTGCGCTGATGGGCTTCATCGAGCAACATTTTCAACTGGGGTATGTTTCCGTATGTATTGTTGATATTATAGTAATCGGCAATATCGTAACCGTCGTCGCGCAGGGGCGATGGATAGAAGGGCAGGAGCCAGATCGTATTCACGCCCAGTTCCTGCAGGTAATCGAGTTTTTGCATCAGTCCGC
>CBIHPC010000249.1:0-9233 GCA_966211305.1 uncultured Niastella sp. | reverse complement strand
ATGGTGATGATGTGCGAACCGCTGGCCAATGCCATTGAAACGCTGTCGAAAGACCGGAAATATGATGAAATTATATTTATGACACCCGACGGGGAGCGGTTCAGCCAGCCGACTGCCAATCAACTGTCGCTGAAAGAAAATATCATCATCATTTGCGGGCACTATAAGGGAATCGACGAACGCATTCGCGAACATTTTGTAACGCGGGAAATTTCTATCGGCGATTTTGTATTGAGCGGCGGCGAACTGGCGGCTGCTATTGTAGTTGATGCGGTTGGCCGGTTATTACCAGGCGTATTGAACGATGAAACCTCAGCGCTTACCGATTCATTCCAGGATAATTTATTAGCGCCCCCTGTATATACCCGCCCGGCCGATTTCAGGGGCTGGAAGGTGCCCGAGATCCTCCTAAGCGGCGATCCCAAAAAGGTGGATGACTGGCGGTATGAACAATCGCTGCAACGCACCAAAGACAGAAGACCCGATCTGTTTGAAAAGCATTAACCTACCTACGCCAAGGCTTCGGCGGGTAAAAAAAACGGTCTGGTCAAAAAGACCAAACCGCTACAAGTAACAGGATAGTAAACTATGCTATCAAAAAGATCAAAAGGTAAATCAGTAACTGCATAGCCAGTGTTAAGACTATTGTCTTTTTCATAAGGGTGGATTTACGTATATATACAAAAGCACGTCCTGTGCCAAAGTGAAATTATTTGCATAGGAGAAATACGTGCCGTAATTAACACATCCACTTCCTGTGCTGACTATCAATTCTTTTCTAAAAACTATTTTATTCACATTTCACCTGCACCGACATCACTTACCCTGCACCCTGCATTTCCCCTGCAACCTGTATACTGTACAACCAAAGTTGTCAATAATAATCAATAAGTCGCTTTTCGATAGATTTCCCTGCAACCTGTAACTTGTAACCTGTATTCCCCGGCAACCTTTCTCATTTCGCTGTAGTAAGCTCAACTTTTACCGGTTTGCCGGCAAATTCTACCGTTACAAAATCATTCGACAATTGCTGAAACGGATCTTTTTGTTTGCCGGTACTTTCCTTATTTACGGGTTTACCATTTACCAATACCTGCTGCCCCACAGCAAGGCCCACCGGAATTTCAAGATTGAATTTGCGTTTGAATTTCTTACCGTATTGATTGGGATTATTGGTAGTAATATCAATGGTTACTTTATTGCCTGCGGTAACGCCCCTGAACGTTACCAGTTCATAATCGGCTTTCTCAAGCGTCCTGGTGCTGATGCCATCGTCATCGTACCATACATAGGTAGTGGCGTTGGCAGAAGGATAATACCGCACCGTTATATTTTTTGAATCGAACGCCTCCGTTGACTTAATGGTATCTTTCGTGATCCATAAAGGAATGAACGCGCCTTCTCTGGCAAACACCGGGATCTGTTTCAGATCTGCAGGCTGACTGATCATTTTACCACCATCAACAACCGAATTGTTGGCGAGGCTGTACCATTTACCGGCCGGTAAATACAGCATACGCGCAGTAGCGCCCTGTGTGGTTACGGGCGCCACCAGTAAATTATCACCCCATAAATATTCATCATCGGCCCGTAAAGCAGCGCTGTCGGCAAAATTGTAATAATACAATGGGCGCATCAATGGTTTACCCAATACCGCCTGATCATAGCTTAATGAATAGTTGTAAGGCAGTAACTGGTAACGCAGGTTGATATAATTACGCACGATGCTTTTATGTGGTTCGTCTAAAAAACAGGGCTCCGACGGAATACTTTTTATGCTTTTATCATAATCTTCCAACGCTGTTCCATGCGGGCGGAACACCGGGGTGAACGCCGCAAACTGCAACCAGCGGGTATACAATTCCGCGTCCATTTTTTCGGCATTGGCAAAACCACCGGCATCGGAATGTATATATGGCAAACCGCTCAGGCTCATTCCCAGTAACACCAGCGGTTGCGCTTTCAAACCGCTCCAGCTGCGGGCAACATCGCCCGTCCAGGGTAGCACACCATACCGCTGGCTGCCGGCAAAACCCGACCGGTTCAGCAACACCAGGCGCTGATCGCTTACATCTGAACTATACTTTTCAAAAAACATCTTGCTGAAGTAGTGCCCGTATACGTTATGCACCTCATCGGCACCCATCGGCCGGGTAACGCCATAGTCTTTCAGATTATGCAGCATGCCGGCGGGGTGTTTCTCCGGTTCCGCCAGATCGAGCCACCAGCCGCTTACGCCATTGCTTATTTGTTTTTTATAGTATTTCCAGATCCAGTCCTGCGATTGTTTGCGGAAAATATCAAGCAGTCCGCCGGTACCGAAATACAGATCGGGGACCATCATGGCACTGCCATCGGCGCCGGTTGCCAGGAAGGGTGTAGCCTCTGCATAGGTTTTTGTATTCTGCAGAATATATGGTTCAGTGATCAACAGCGATTTCAGGTTGTCATTTGTTTTAAGATCGGTGAGCATGAGTTTGGGGTTGGGCCATTTTTGGGTGTTCACCCAGTCGAGATTTCCCAGGGTGCCTTTTACATCATCACCAAACCAGAACAGGTCGAAAACCAGCGCGTCCATAGGGAAATGATCCTGTTTCATTTTATTTACCACCTGTTTCACCTGTTCTTCGCTGCGGTAACCAAAACGCGAAACGAAATTGCCGAATACCCAGCGCGGAGGTAATGGCTGGCGGCCGGTGATGGCAGTGTAGTTACTGATCATTTCATCGATGCTTTTTCCAAATACCACATAATACGTTAACTCGCCGCTGGTGAACCCGGCTTCGAACGTATTCTTGTCGGTTGAACCTATATCAACATATCCTTTTGACCCATTATCAAAGAACAGGGCATAACCGGCTGATGAAATAAATACCGGAACGGAAAAGTTCAGGTTTTCAGCACCGAGGCCATAGCCATAGGCAGGACTGTTATATAAATTGAGGCGATAACCACGCCGGTTCATGGGCAATGCCCTTTCGCCGCCGCCAAAGAATTGTTCGTTGTCAAAAAGCTGAAAACGGAAACCACGCATATCGCCCTGGGAAAAATAGGCAGCAGATTTTACTTTTACTTCCTTACCGGTTTTATAATACAATTTATCGCGCTGTACCACCACGCTGGTAAGGTTGTCCCACTCTACCGTTTGCGATACGGCGTTTGTTACTTTGGTGCCCACGGCAGGTGGTTTGGCAATTACCGCATCGGTAACCTGTTCTGTTTTGCTGTAGTCGTTCGGTTTGTAAGTGGTTTTAATAACGGCGTTGTTAAAACCCTGGAAGATCCAGGTGCCTTCTTTCCCTTTGTAAATAACTTCAGTTGTTTTTCCAACGAACGGGTCTTTTCCAACAGTATTGATAGTTACCTGCTGAGCTTGCACAGTTACAGCAAAAACCAATGCTATTAAACCGCAAATGCTTCTTTTAATAATTGCCATATTACCAGATTGAGGCATCAAATTAAAAAAACAACCGTTACCGGCAAACTAAATTGCCGAAGCACCGGCTTACCTTAATGACCATAAAAAACCACGGCGCCGGTAGTTGCAGGTGCAACGCGGCGCCGTGGTCGTAATATTTTGTGTTCAGGAAATGTTAAAGTTATTACTTCGGCATTTCGAACATCTTCATATCCATTTCCTTGTTGATCTCGGTCTTTTTACTGGTGATGTTCAAAACCACCCCTTGCGGCATTGTTACTTCCGTAGTGGTTGGCAATACATAACCAAAGTCGGTTTTCTTGTAGTTCGAGAACGCGACGGTGGTCTCTACCTCATCATTTCCCATTTTGGTCTTAACATTACTTTTCATAATGTACCAGGTTGTGGGATCTATCCAGATAAAGCTTTCAACGCTGTCTTTGGTCTTTAATTTTAACTTGAAAGCGTCTTTTCCATTTACAGCTTCTTTACCTGCCAGTTCAACGGTATTACCCTTTGTGACGTAATTGAACAATGGACCACCGGCATCCAGTTGCGCTTTGCCCGATTTTACCTGGTCTGCAGGCATCACTTCAGCCGAGGTTTGGCCCATCATGGGATTAATTCCCCAACCACCCTCTTCGGTAAAACACTGGATCATCTTCTGGCCTGCCAGATCAACTTCATTTTTAAAGGCTTTGCCATTTACAAGCCAGGTAGTGCCTGTAAGCGTTTGGCCCATTACTTCCATATCGTATTCGGTATATACGGTCTTGATCGAAGACAGTTTATCCTTTCCACCCAGCGCCTCAATATGTTTATTGACAATTTCGTCGGCGGTTTGTGCATGTAAAGAAACTACAGACAGCACGCTGGCTGCCATCAGAACAACTCGAAGGGATCTCATTTTTTGACTTTTAATTGGTAATTATGTTGTTTGAAAATTGGCCGTTTCTAAATATAGAACTTTCACAGGTAGCGGCTCAAATTATTAGTTCCGTTCCGGGTTAAATTATTACAAGCGGCATCATTTCTTTTTAAATTAATATTGTGGGCATAATTCAATCTTTATATAATTGATATGCATTTCACAATAAACGCCCAATTAGTAGACATATGGCAGAAAAAAATATACCCTGCAGCCATAACCGTTGTAAATGGTAAAATTGAAACCATAACACCGGTTGAAACGGAAGCCGCCGGGCAACTACCATATATTTTGCCGGGATTTATTGATAGTCACGTGCATATTGAAAGTTCCATGCTGGTACCCTGCCAGTTTGCACGGCTGGCCGTGGTGCACGGTACGGTAGCCACCATCAGCGATCCGCATGAAATTGCCAATGTTTGCGGAATAGAAGGGGTTGAATACATGATCGAAAACGGCAAAACCGTTCCGTTCAAATTCTTCTTTGGCGCGCCCAGTTGTGTACCAGCCACCATTTTTGAAACCGCAGGCGCTACCCTCGATACCGGCCAGGTGGCGGCGCTTTTACAAAAAGAAGAAATTCCCTATTTAAGCGAAATGATGAATTTCCCCGGCGTACTCTACAACGACCCGGTGGTAATGAAAAAAATAGCGGCCGCGCGGCAGGCGGGCAAACCTATCGACGGGCATGCCCCGGGGTTACGGGGCGAACAGGCCCGTAAATACATAGAGGCCGGAGAACCCGGGCAGGTGATCATCAGCACCGACCACGAATGTTTTACCCGCGAAGAAGCACTTGACAAACTGCAGTATGGCATGAAGATCATTATTCGGGAAGGAAGCGCCGCACGCAATTTTGACGCGCTGATCGATCTGCTGAACGATCATCCGCAACACATTATGTTTGGCAGCGATGACAAACATCCCGACAGCCTGGTGGCCGGCCATATTAACCAGCTTTGTGCAAGGGCCGTGGCCAAAGGAATCGACATCTTCAGCGTATTGCAGGCCGCCTGTGTAAATCCCGTTCTGCATTATAAACTTCCGGTGGGGTTGTTGCAACCCGGCGATGCCGCCGATTTCATCGTAACCGGCGATCTCGAACAGTTCAATGTGTTGCAAACCTATATCAATGGCGAACTGGTGGCAGACAAAGGGAACCCGAAGATTGAATCAAAACCATCGCGCGTTATCAATAATTTCAATTGCAACGTAAAAACGGCTGCTGATTTTCAGCTACGGTATAATGGCGAAAAAGAGATTGCCGTCATTGAAGCGCTCGACGGCCAGCTGATCACCAACAAACTGTTGCTGGCGCCAAAAACAAGTGATGAACTAGTGGTAAGCGATACAGAAAGGGACGTACTCAAAATAGCTGTCGTTAACCGTTACGCCAATGCGGTTGTTGCCATTTCATTCATAAAGAACATCGGGTTAAAACAGGGCGCCATAGCCTCCTCGGTTGCCCACGACAGCCATAACATTGTTGCGGTTGGCGTTGATGACGATAGCCTTTGCCAGGCGGTTAACCTCATAATTGAACAGCAGGGCGGTGTTAGTTGCGTAAGCCCGCAGGCCTCGCTGGTACTGCCCTTACCGGTTGCAGGTTTAATGAGCGCTGAAGACGGGTATGAGGTGGCGAACGCTTATACCACCATCGATGCCATGGCAAAATCACTGGGCGCTACCCTGTCGGCGCCGTTCATGACGCTCTCATTTATGGCTTTGCTGGTTATTCCACATTTGAAACTGAGCGACCTCGGATTGTTTGACGGGGATTCGTTTGAATTTGTGAAGGCCGTGCAATAAACAGCGGTTTGAATTTTTCGTAAAAAAAGAGATTGAACAACAACATCTCCAGCCCATATACGAAATCTTCAACCGGTATGGTAAGCACCCTGATGCTTACATTTTCGTCATTATTGTACCAGACCACCGGTTGTTCCAAACCGGTTCCGGTAAGTAAGCCATTGACTATAAAGAAAGGAATGAGTAATAAAGGATAAATGCTCAGAAACCCCGGCAGCCATTTTACTTTAACTACAAACTCCAATGCTATCAGCAGTATGGCTGTGCTTATACACGTTACCGAGGTATATGCTTTGCCGGTATGCATTAACCCGATCACAAGCAACAGGCACGACACTACGGCAACAACGGCCCTTTCTACTTTTTTAGGCCAGGTGATACGGTAAAATATATTAAAACAATGATAGGTGAACACACAGGCAAAGGGAATACAAATAAAGAACAACACTTCTTCAGCAGGCAGGTTAAACAATTCAGGCCCGAGAAGATAGGTATCGTTAAACCCCCATACGCCCCGAGCGGTAAATAATATATCCCAGGCAATAAAACATGCCGAAGCAATCAGGTTTCCGGCAAAAAATGCCCTGAAGTGTTTATTGAACCTGATCGCCGGGTAAAATGAGAACAGGAACGGAACAATGGCTGAGCAAATATTTATGAGTAAATATGTTGAATGCATTTTAGTTACCCTGCGCTTTCATTTTAAAATATTTGAACGGAACCCATAACATGCCGAAACACTCACCTTCTTCTTTCCCCAGATGTTTATGATGCACTTTATGCGCCCGCCTGATGGCTTTAAAATACGCATTGTCGGTATTTCTGAATAACCTGAAGCGTTGATGAATGAAAACATCATGCACCAGGAAATAAGCGAGCCCGTATAATGTTATGCCGAGCCCAACCCAGAAAGCCCAGTTGTAATTTTGCTTCATGCCCCAGAACAATCCGGCTATGCCGGGCATGGCGAAGATCAGAAAGAAAAAATCGTTATGTTCAAAAAAGCCTTCCGATTCCTTCCGATGATGATCTTTATGCAGGAACCAGCATAGTCCATGCATAATGTATTTATGAGTGAACCAGGCAACTCCTTCCATTGCTACAAATGCGATCAGCACGATCAGGATGTTTATGACTACCATGATAACATTTATTTATGAACTTGCTTAAAATATATTCAACTGGCATTTCAAGTTCGATTCTACCATCAATACCAGTTTTTGATAATTGGGGATCCGGATGCGCTCGCTGAGTATTTTTTCAGCCGGCAGCTTTTTTATTTTTTTAAAGAGCACCCAATAATAATAGTATGCCAGGTATACGCCTTTTTTTGATGTGGCCGGCAGCATTTTGATGCCTTTCAACGCTTCTGCGAAATCCTCCTCTATCTCTTTTTCTATCTTTTCTTTATCGGCTTTTGAAAAGTTACGAAGATTTACCGAAGGAAAGTAAGTACGGCCCAGTTGCAGGTTATCGGCCTGAGCGTCGCGTAAAAAATTCACTTTCTGAAAAGCGGCGCCCAATCTCATAGCGTACGGATTGAGTTTTTCGTACAACCCGGTATCGCCACCGGTAAAAACATGTAAACACATCAAACCTACCGCTTCGGCAGAACCGAGTATATATTTTTTATAGCTTTCTTCATTATACGTTTGAAAGTACAGGTCCATTTCCATGCTGTCGAGAAAAATATCGATCCACTTTCTGTCGATACCATATTCATGCACCACGGCCTGAAAAGCATTTAAAACCGGGTTCAGCGAAATCTTATCACGAAGCGCCGCTTCGGTATCGTTGCGAAATGAGGTCAGCAGTTCCTTTTTGTTATACCCCTGAAAGCTATCGACAATTTCATCGGCAAACCGTACAAAGCCATAAATGGCGTATATAGGGTTGCGTAAAGGCCTGGCCAGAAAAAGTATGCCCAGCGAAAAACTCGTACTGTAAGTTTTCGTTGTCAGCCTGCTGCATTCTATCGAAACCCTGTCAAACAAATATTTCATGCGTCTTTTTTGTTAAGTGCTTATTCAATAATCCGGCGGCTATCTTTCCTGAAATGATCGAAGGCGGCACGCCGGGTCCGGGTACGGTTAACTGCCCTGAATAAAAGAGGTTCTTTAATTGTTTATTCCTGATGGTGGGCTTCAGGATGGCGGTTTGGGATAAGGTATTGGCGAGCCCGTAAGCGTTCCCTTTGTATGAATTGTAATCACTGATAAAATCGTTTACACAATAGCTCTGCCGGTAAACCACATGGTTATGTACCGATTCGCCTGCAAATTCCTCGAGCCGCTTCATCATGATAGTATAATACTTTTCCCTGGTGTCCTTATTATCGGTCAACCCGGCGGCAATGGGCATCAGCAGGAACAGGTTCTCATGCCCCGGTGGCGCTACGGTATCATCGGTCTTTGAAGGGCAGCATACATAGAACAAAGGTTTTGTTGGCCATTGCGGGTCTTTGTAGATCTGATCGGCATGATGGTTAAGGTCTTCATCGAAGAATAAGGTATGATGGTGCAGGCGCAACAGCTTTTTATCGATGCCGAGGTAATAGATCAGGCAGGATGGCGCCATTACTTTTTTGTTCCAGTACTTTTCATTGTAATTCTCTGTACCGGCCGGTAACAGGTTTTCCTCTACATGATTGTAGTCGGCGGCGGCAACAACCCCATCACATTCTATGGTCTGGCTGTTCACCTGCAATCCGGTAACCCGGCCCGATGCGGTCACGATCTTTTCAACCCCGGCATTATAATGAAATACAACCCCGTGCTGCAATGCTATTTTCTCCATGGCTTCGATCACCTTTCCAAACCCGCCCATGGGGTACCAGGTACCCAGTTTCAACCCGGCATAATTCATTAAGCTGTACAGTGCAGGCGTTTGGGACGGTTTGGCGCCAAGGAACAGAACGGGAAATTCCATCAGGGCCTGCAGGCGCGGGTTGGAAAAGAACTTTCGAACATGTTTATCAAAGGCGGTAAATACATCTACCTGCAAACTTCTCCAAATGAGTTTGGCCGACAGGTATTCGGTTAAGGAAAGCGCCGGTTTATACACCAGTTCCTCCATACC
>CBIHPC010000248.1:0-9244 GCA_966211305.1 uncultured Niastella sp. | reverse complement strand
GTAGTCTCGAGCAGGAAAGAAAGATCTTACTCGACCTGGGAAGCGATCTTACCCGGGTTCGCGACAAAAGCGACCTTATTACATTATTCTCGAAGCGTTTAAAGGGCCTTTTCAACATCACCCATGCCATCGTTACCATTTTTGATTACAAGACCGGAACCTACGGCGCTTTCCTGTACGATATTGAAACTTCGCCCATAAAATTGCATCCCGGCTATCAGCAACTGTTCAAAAGCCGTTTTCCAATAAACGTGCCCTTTATACAAAGGGCGCTGGCGGCACTGGAACCGGTATCTTTTATTCTGGAAGAAGTAATGGACCTGCCGAAAAGCCCACCCTACCTGCGGGTGAATTATGAAGGCGGTATCAGGGAGATGCTGATGACAAAACTCCAGCATGCCGAACAACCGATCGGTTTTATGCATCTCTATTCTACCCGCACCGGCAGTTTTACCCATGAGTTCAGGAGCATCATGAGCCGCATTGCCCCGCAGTTGTCAAGCGCGGTCACCAACATCATAAAAAACGAAGCCATTCAGGCAAAAGAGCAGGAACAATCGTTCCTCCTCGACTTCAGCGTTGATATCGCCCATGTAAAAACAAAAGACGAACTGCAGACCGCTATTTCCAGGGTGCTCGATAAATTACTGCATACCAAGCTGGCCATGATCAGGGTCATTGAAGATGATGGCATTCACATGCCCGCCTATATGTTCGACCGCACCCTGTTCGAAAAAACAAATAAAAACATCGATGAAATGGCGGCCAGCCGTATTACGGTAGAGGAACCTTACACCTCGCGGGTGCTGGCCAGTGTTGACGGACTGGTATTTAATGTAGAAGAAGAATTGAAGAGCGGAAATGCTTACGCCAAACTGTGGAGTAGTACGGGCCTGAAGAATATGTACGGCCTGCCCCTGCGCGTTAGTGACAGGAACATAGGTACTATCTGGCTGCTGGCCGACAGGCTGAGCCGGCTGATGGTTAGAGGTATTTGCGCACAGATCTCCATTGCCATTGCCAATATTCAGGCCAATGAAAAGTTGCTGGCATATAAAAAGCAGCTCGAACAGGAGAACGATTACCTGCGGGAACAGATAAGCACCATTTATAATTTTGCTGAAATCGTAGGCAGCGGTGAAAAAATGCAACAGGTTTACCGGCTGATGTCGCTGGTGGCCGATTCCAATGCGACGGTTTTGGCGTTGGGCGAAACCGGCACCGGCAAAGAGCTGATCGCCCGCGCAATTCATAATGCATCGCCGCGGAAAGACAAACTGATGGTAAAGGTGAATTGCGCCGCATTACCTGCCAACCTGATAGAAAGCGAACTGTTCGGTCATGAACGTGGTGCTTTTACCGGCGCTATCGACCGGCGCATAGGAAAATTTGAACTGGCCAATAACAGTACCTTGTTCCTCGATGAAATTGGTGAAATGCCGCTGGAAGCGCAATCAAAATTATTACGCGTTATACAGGAGCGTGAACTGGAACGGCTGGGTGGCAAACAAACAATTAAGATCGATGTGCGCCTGATCGCCGCTACCAACCGCAACCTGGAAGAAGAAGTAAAAGCAGGGCGGTTCCGCGCCGACCTGTATTACCGGCTTAATGTATTTCCTATAACGCTGCCGCCCCTGCGCGACCGGCCCGAGGACATAGAGCCGCTCATGCATTATTTTGTTGAGAAATACAGCCGCAATACGGGCAGAAGAATAAGGAAGATAAAACCCACCGTGATACAGCAACTGAAAAGTTATACCTGGCCGGGTAATGTTCGGGAGCTGGAGCATTTGATTGAACGAACCATACTGCTTACTACCGATGGCAACCTCGATGAAGTGTTTATACCAAAGAACGGCGACACGAAAAAACAGGAGCAGGCATTTCTTTCAAACCGCACACTTGAAGAAATGGAGCGAAGTTATATTATTGAAGTATTGAAAAGATGCACCGGTAAGATCAGCGGACCCGGCGGCGCTGCGGAGATCCTCGATGTGCCGGGCAATACCTTACACTCGAAGATGAAGAAGCTGGGCATAACAAAGGCTGACTATTTTTAAGGAATTGGGATCGGGGGAATCAGGAACCAGGAAATTGTAAAGCCGGTCTTCTGATTTTGGCGTTTGGCGAGTTCCTTTATTTGCTTTATGCCGGAGCTTACAACTGTATTTGGCTTCGGCTTTCCGCTTACAGCTTAAAACTTACAACTTTCTTCCTTCCCTTCATTTAGTGAATCATTTAGTGCTTTCACGAAATACAGTGAAAAAATTATTCGCGCTTTTTCCCATCTTATTGAACTTCAGCAATTTGATCTTTTGGCATTTCATTAGCACTTCTGAATGAAACACACAAAAATCAAATTATGAAAATTGTAGTCATCGGAGGTACCGGCCTCATCGGATCAAAAGTAGTTGCCAATCTTCGTCAACGCAAACATGAAGTGATTGCCGCCTCGCCGCAAACCGGCATCAATACCATTACGCGCGAAGGTTTGGCCGAAGCAATGCAGGGCACCGATGTGGTGATCGATCTTTCCAACTCGCCCTCGTTCGAAGACAATGCGGTACTGGAATTCTTTACTACGTCGGGCCGTAACTTACTGGCGGCAGCCATCAATGCCGGGGTAAAACACCACATTGCACTTTCTATCGTAGGCGTTGACCAGATGCAGAACGTAGGTTATATGCGCGCCAAAACAGCCCAGGAAGACCTCATCAAACGTTCAGGTGTACCCTATACCATTCTTCGCAGCACCCAGTTCCTCGAATTTCTGGGCGGCATTGCCAACCAGGCTACGAAAGGCAATGAAGTAAATATTTCCGACGTTCAGTTTCAGCCAATCTCTTCTGACGACGTAGCTGCGTTTGTAACAGAAGCGGCCGTGGGCACACCCGCCAACAACATCATAGAAATTGCAGGCCCCGAACGGTTTACCATGCCAGCGATCGTTGCCCGCTATCTGCAGGATACCAATGACCAGCGCAAGGTGGTTGCCAACAGCAACAATAATTACTATGGCGGAACCATTCCCAATGCAGCCCTTGTGCCGGCCAATATTAATAATGCCAAACTGGGAGCAGTTAACTATGAGAAATGGTTGAGCAAACAGGCACTAAATCAATAGGCAATTGACAATGCAATTGGCAAAAAGAGGTTCGTGATTAATAGCGAACCTCGAATTACGGCAATCCTTGCCGATTGCTTATTGCCCATGCCAACTGCATTTCTTCACCAATAAAAGAACGCACTATGAATCTGATCTTCATACACCCGTTTAAATTAAAAAGAGTTCAGGCAAACGATCATACATATGTACCTCACAGGAATTTGCACGACACAAGCGAAGGCAGTGAATTTTTAGATGACGCCATTTACAGAGAGGACGTACAGGAAACACCGGTAAATTATACCGAAGAAAGTAAACTTATGGACAATAGACAATAAGCAAAAAGAAGATACGCCATTAATTGGGTAGTTCGAACCCCGCAACAGTTGTCCGTTGAATTCCCCCTGCCAGTTCAACCGGTGCGGCACACTTAATAAATCGTGGCACCGTTCGTGTGCCGCACCTTTTTAACCGATCAATCATCGATTCCCTTTCCTTCCAGTATTTGCGGTATGTATTTCTCTATCCGCGATTCGCGGGTTTTGGCTTGTTTGGCTGAAGAAAAATGCAGCAGGTAAGCTCTTTGCCGGCCCGGTGTCAACGATTCAAACGCCGCTCTCAGGGCCTTGTTCTTATTCAATCGCTGCTGAAATTCTTCAGGCATATTGAATTCGGAGGTCTTTTTTAATTTCACTGTCAGTCCCGCCTTTTCTACTTCTATAGCTTCGTAGATATAGGCTTTGACCGTAGCTTCCCGTTTAACGATCTCCTTCAGGTTAGTAAAGCGTATTTGGCGGGCCGCCTGCACATTTTCAGTTTGCTGAACCAGAATGCCGTCAGGGTCGTTCAACAGGGCGCCTTTGAAGAACAGGAAGGCACAGTATTCTTTGAACACATGGATTAATACGATATTGGTTTCATTGTATTGGTAACAGGGGCACCCCCATTTCAGTTCCTCGGTAAGCCCGCAGTCGAGCACGATCGATCTCATTTTTTCGATCTCTTTCTGCCACGCCTCGTTCTTGTCGAAATAAAAATCAACCTTGGGATTCATGGTTATTCATTTAGTGATTTACAACAATAATTTTTCTATCTGCAGGCCTGAAGTACCACGACACCAATGTCAGCGCAAGCAATAGCAGCGATGGAAACATTTCATTGGTTGTGCCCGCTGCAATATGAGAAATGGCCGCGCCTGTCATCATAAAGAAAAAGCCGGCATAAGCCCATTCTTTTTGCAATGGAAATTTAGGAATAAGTATGGCAATAACGCCTGAAATTTTACAAATGCCCAGCATCACAATAAAATAGGCAGGGTAACCCAGGTTGGTCACAAACTGCATTTCGTTACCGGTTTGAAAAACCTGTACATACCCGGTCGACAGCATACCCAATGCAAGCCAGAGGGTGGCGATCCAGTAGATGATCTTATTTCTCTTTGACATAGGATGTTATTTTAATTTACTTACGATGTTTTGTAAACGGTCGTGCGCCATATTGAGGCCCCATTCAAAAGGCATCTTCAGGTGTTCGTCGCGCAGCTCCCCTGTTCTGTAGATCACATGCATTTTGAGTTTGCTGGTATCCCCGGTGAGGGGCTCGAACTCAAGGTACTCCAGCTGCACCTCAAACGGCGAATTGGCCATTTCGAACGTACGAATGATCTTTTTATCGGGAATGAACTCATGAATAACACCATTGGCCTGGAACACGATATTGCCGTTGGCGTCGGTTGTCTGGAACAGGTAGCCGCCGTGTTTCCTGGCCTCCAGTTTAACAACCTTCGTTTTACCATATTCGTGCGACATCCACTCTTCGAATATTTCAGGGTCTGTATGCGCTCTGAAAAGCAGTTCCACGGGCAGGTCGAACTCCCGCGTGATCGTTAGATCATGTTTGCCGTTCGCGGCATGGATCTTTGTTTTACGTTCCATAGTGCGTTATTTTTTGGGTTTATACTTTTTCATTATGGCTTCGAGTTTGTTGAACCGTTTGTCCCACGTTTCACGAAAGGGTTCAATAAAGTCTGCTATTTCTTTCATCTTTTCAGGATTGAAGTGATAGTAAATTTCCCGGCCGTTCTGCTCCTGTTTAAGCAGTTCGCATTCGGTAAGGATCTGAATATGTTTCGAGATCGTTTGACGCGACGAATCGAAGTTTTCGGCAATGGCGCCGGGCGTCATGGCCTGTACGGCAACCAATGTTATGATGGCCCTGCGGGTGGGGTCGGCAATCGCCTGGAAAACATCTCTTCTTAGTTCCATTATGCAGCTATTTGACTGCAAAAATACGCGCAGCCATTTAGCTGCGCAAATATTTTTTTGAGGGGGGCAAAAAAAGAGGGTATCCCCGGCCGGAGATACCCTGTTTTATAATAACTTTTGTTTTCCGGAATTACAATTCCCGGATGATTACATTGTTACTACCCTTGTTTTCAAGTTCATACCTGTAGGTATGACCGGTAGAATCTTTTAATGTCATAACAAATTTGTAGGGTTCGCCATATTTAATATTTTTCCCGCCGAGGGAGGAATGCGAACCATAATTGCTTTGTCCGCCGGGCATCTCTGCATTTATCATTTGCGACCAGTCGATGTTACCAACCAGGTTCTTCATTTCAGTAATTGTTGCCGGCCATCCTTCATTATAACAGCGAATGTTGATCTCGCCGGTAAAATAATTAGCATAGGAAACTTTGATCATCGGTTTAAAGTGGCGAACTACATCTTTAACAATATAGTTCTTACTGTCGGTCAACAGGCCGGCTCCCTGCCGGTACTCCGCAGCTCCTTCAGTAGAATCATATTCTTTTGGAAATGCGGTCAACAGTTTCTTATAGGATGTTTTAACTGAAGGTAATGTGCCGGCATGCTCCGTGTATTCCTTTTCCACCGCCATGGGCTGAGCGCTCTTACTTTCTACCGGAGTAACTACAATGTCGTCGTCTTTTATATCTTCCACTTTTAAATATAACCGGTCACCGTAAGGATGTGCTGCATCCATCACGGTAATGAAATCATTGGTAGATAGATGGTGCAATTTTTCATCCAGCGCTTTTGCCTCCTCGTTAAACCTGGCCACGCTCCTTTTGTGTTCCTGTATGCGCTCGACTTTAGTAACGATAGAGAAAATGACCAGTCCGGTCACTATCATTATCGGACCGGTAAATGTATACCAGGGTGTTTTTATATTGGTGAGTGATTTCCGGGCAAGCGCTTTAATTTCGGCAGGCATTTCATACATTTTGTCGCCTTTACGAACGATCCATCGTTTACCGAGACCAAAGAACGGGATCCAGAACAGGTGAAAATATGCCTGACGAACTTCAAGTTCGGTACCGGGTTCCAGGCTTTTCATTATACCGATTTCATCCAACGTAAAACTGCGGACCTTCAGGGAGTTCCAACCAAATACGATAGGCATAGGGAGTAAGATTAAAAATTAAGGGTTATGGAAATGATCAAATGCTCAATAACGATTACAACAACCGGTAAAAATAATAGTAAGTTCTGACAGATACAAGGGGCAAGCCGGTTTATCAGGCCCGCAATTGGCATTTTTCAATGGATCGCCCGGTCATGCACACCGATACAAAAAAGCCATAAAACAATATCCTATATGTATGATATTAAATTTATGGCTTTTGCGTTACGTTATATCTCCTATAGCGACATCGGTTTCGCGTCAACTGCTGATCTTATACTGCGCCGTTTCGATTTTATCTGTCTGCTCATCCAGCATGCCATGATAGATATATCTAATCTGCACGCTATCTGCATTGGTTGAGCCGGGCATACCTACTAACAAAACGGTATATGCGCCTCTTTCATCGAGGTTGATGGTTCTGTCGGTATCGATGTTGCTTCCGTTCTTTACGCTGATAGTGACATCGCCGGCATTTACCTCCGAAAAACGCGATACCACAGCAAAACCAGCATTACTGTTCATTGATTCGCCGTTATCGGAAATAGATATCATGGAAGTGGAAGAGTCGGGAATGGCATTGACATAACGGATATATGCCTTTCCTGAAGCGCCCGGCAAGCTATCGAAGTTGTCGTGTACGATCACGTTCCTGTAATTATCGTTGGCGCCTATAACAAATGCGGAATAATACTGCCCGTCTTTAAAATCGTAGTTACCGGAAGCCACAGGGTTTGTCGTATTGTTATAATCGAATGTTGCAAGCGTTCTGTTTCCCGAATAAATGGCCAGGTAACCACCGGTATAATTGGTATAATACAACGGACCTGGCGTGAGATTATTACCGGAAAGGAACATTCCCGCGGCCAGATCGGGCGCCAGATTAGCAGCTAATAATCCTGATGCTTTGATCTCCACCGGATCGTCGTCATCTTTGTCACAGGCAGAAAATAACACCCCCGTCAATAATAACCCGCCAATGGCCAACCCCATTATTCGCCTTGAAAATAATGACTTTTTCATACTACCTCCTTTATTTTATTTATCTGTTAAAACTTACATGCGCCACTAAATACGGACCCGGATCACAATCTTCAACATCGCTCTGCATTGTGCAGGAAATAATAAAAAAACAATGCCGCCAGTTCTTTCCAGAGCATTACACCCGGCAATCAGGTAAAAGAGGAATAAGGGAGTCAAAAATGATAATATTTTAACGGGGAATTTTAGATACATGTGGTAAATATTTCAGCATCATGTTGATCATTTTCGACACCGCCATTCGGTAATACAGAATCGGGCGTGCACAATTTTTGAATGTTTATTTGAAAAGGGAGGTATTATGAAACAAATGATATGTGTATTGAGCGCCGCTGTGCTGATGATGATCGTTTCATCCTGTTCACCGGTGGCGTATGCAGAAAAGGCCCCGGGGGCGAACCTTGAAAACTATAGAAGATATGCATGGGTTGAAACCAAAGATTCAAAAAATGAAGACGCTTCAAACCCCGCCGCTTTTGCAAAACTGAGCATTCAAAATGCCGTGAACGAACAACTGAGAAAAGAGGGCTGGGTGCTGGTAACCAATAAGCCCGATGTGCTTGTAAGTTATGATATCCTGGTTGAAAAGGGTGAAACCCGGCGCGACGATCCGGTATATACCCGGCCATTTATCCGTTATTATTTTAACCCGTGGCTAAGGCGCTGGGGTACTATTTATTATCCATCGAATTTTTTAGGTTATGAATCTTACAATGTGCCGTACAAAGAAGCCACTGTAACCATCAGTATGATGGATGCCAAAACAGATAAAAAGATCTGGCAGGGTTGGACGACCCAGGAAATGAACAGAAGCCTGATGACCCGCAGCGAGGTCAGAAGCAGCGTGAAAAGCATTTTCAGGAAGTTCGATAATGAAGTGTAACATGCTCACGTAACCGTGAGCATGTTACACTTCATTTATTTATGAGGAAGATAATTATCTATTACTTCCTTATATGTTTGCCTGATCTGTGGCCAGACAAACGCCCACATCACCGGTAAATTTCGCATGCCTGCAAGGCATAAATGCGGCCATTTCCTCGTGCCTGGTTTGAATGAATTCAATCATTCCTTCCGCCCGGTTCAACGCGCCCAAGATCCCATTTATACCATCGCCGGGATAACCGAAGATCCTTTATACATACTATGATATTAATCGCCTTAGCAGATAGTCGCTGACATTCATATACACAACTATTATAAAGTTAAAAACCGGCCGGTGTTCATGAAAGACAATTGTACCGGCCGCACAAAGAACAGTTAATAAGAAAACGGGTAATTGAACACCCATCATCAACTGTAGGGAAATGAGCTTCGCCAGGTTACGGAATTTGTTTTTGGTGGCATTCCCGAACGTATCTTTGCATGGCAGGAAGATTAACTATAAATAAAAGAGATACCTATGTGGCAAAAGGTGTGGACCATCATCAGGAAGGTATTATTGCCGAAAAAGAGCTGTTGTAAGTAAAAGAGCAACAATATTTTAAAAAAAGCTGCCGGTATTTTGGACAGAAATTTTCAAAGTTGTAATATTGCCTCCCGTTTTGAAAGACCAATCTTACGGATTATAAATCAGTGGTTTAAAGAATGGCAGGTCAAAAATTACGGAATTTGACATAATTGCCCAGATGGCGGAACTGGTAGACGCGTCAGACTCAAAATCTGGTTCTC
>CBIHPC010000247.1:0-9247 GCA_966211305.1 uncultured Niastella sp. | reverse complement strand
TTTTAGGTTAACTACCTAACTTTATGCAACAACGAATTACATTAAAATTGCTTCCGTCAGAAGCTGCCGCCGACTCCATCATACAACAGTATGCTGCTCAAACATTAGGACTAAAATCTTCAGCCATTTCCGGTTTCCGGATCGTTAAAAGATCTATTGACGCCCGGGGCCGGCAACCCTGGATAATGCTTACTATTCTGGCATTCGTCAATGAACCGTTTCATGAAAGATCAGTTAAAAAATTGTTATTGCAGGATGTGTCGAACGCGCCTCAACGGGTTATTGTCGTTGGCGCCGGCCCGGCCGGTTTGTTCGCTGCATTAAAACTGATAGAGCAAGGTATTAAACCCATTTTGCTTGAAAGGGGGAAGGACGTTCGCTCGCGCCGCCGTGATCTGGCAGCCCTTAATAAACAAGGTATTGTCAATAGTGAAAGCAATTATTGTTATGGCGAAGGCGGCGCCGGTACCTATAGCGATGGTAAATTGTATACGCGCAGCACCAAACGCGGTGATGTTGAACGCATACTGAATATATTGGTACAATTTGGCGCCCATGAAAAGATCCTGTACGAAGCACACCCACATATAGGCACAAATAAATTACCCGAAATCATTACCGCTATAAGAGAACAGATTATCGCCTGCGGCGGCGATTTTCTCTTTGAACAAAAAGTTACCGATCTCATTATACAAAATAACACCATTAAGGGTGTAAAAACGGCTGGAGGAAATACGTTCAATGCCAATGCTGTGATCCTTGCTACCGGTCACTCGGCCCGGGATATTTTTGAACTTTTACACAATAAAAATATCCTGATAGAAGCAAAACCTTTTGCGCTCGGTGTTCGTGTAGAACATCCACAAAGCATTATCGACAGTATTCAATATCATTGTTCCACGGGAAGGAATGAGTTTCTTCCGCCTGCTTCGTATAGTCTTGTACAACAGGTAAATGAACGTGGCGTATTTTCGTTCTGTATGTGCCCGGGTGGAATCATAGCGCCCGCGTCAACCAGTGAAGGTGAGCTTGTTGTCAATGGCTGGTCGCCCAGCAAACGCAATAATCCCTTTGCCAATTCAGGCATCGTTACCGCTGTTGAGATTAAAGATTTTATCAATTTCAAAATGAAACAATCCCACATAAAGGACAATTCTCCTTTATGCGGGATGTATTTTCAACAAGCCGTTGAAAAGAAAGCCTTTCAATACGGCGGCGGTAAATTTGTAGCGCCGGCCCAGCGGATGGCCGACTTTACACAAAAGAAATTATCTACTTCTTTACCAGACTGCTCTTATTTACCCGGCATTGCGCCCGCCGCGCTCAATGAAGTATTACCACCATTTGTTTATGCATCACTGCAACAGGCGTTTATTGAATTTGGTAAGAAAATGAGAGGCTATTTTACCAATGAAGCGGTACTGGTTGCTACCGAATCGAGAACATCATCACCTGTGCGTATTCCGCGCGATAACGATACCACACAACATCCCCAGATAAAAATGCTTTTTCCCTGTGGGGAAGGCGCCGGTTATGCCGGTGGTATCGTTAGCGCAGCTATGGATGGGGAAAGAGTTGCGGAGAATATAGCTCAACTAATAACCACTGATCATTAATAATGCATTTAATTTCTATACTGTTGCGGGCAGAGGTTGAAGGTGAATGGCGAATGGTCAATGATACATCAATCATCGCGAATGCTCCGCTCCGGCTTCGTTTCACTATGCCGCAGCTACCTGCTACTGCAGTTCTCCAACCACCCGCATCCTACTATTGCTTTTGAGCTTTTTGCTTTAACCAGTATCACAACTTGTCCCGCTCTGCGGGATTGTCACATTATCAAATTATCACATTGTGCTTTGCGGTATTTTGCTTTTTGCTAATTTGTTTTTCGAATACGGCTCCTGCGCTCTTCCGCATAATATAGTGTGATATTTACATTTGTATTTGGGGAATTATTCCCGCCTTGGGGAAACGCGTATACCGGTTGCCAGTTACCGGTGGCCGGGTTGCCAGTTACCGGTTACCGGGCCGCACCCATTCCACTAATTGAAGCAGGTTATAATTTCGGATTCGCCCCTCGTTAACCCGCCCGCCAGTTAACCCATTAACTCAATATCTCATTAACTCCAACAACTTAATAACTCCCCTCCTTCGCCAACAACAACTTTTTCTCAATAAGCTTGTTCTTCTTATACGCTTCCATTTCCTCATGCAATTCTTTTTTCTCTTTCTGCTTACCGTTTGTTAATCCTTTATTCAGGTTCGGACAACCGGCATCAACCCAGGCCGTATACCAGAAGTCGGCAACCATATTGACGGAACGGATCAATTGTTTATTGACGGTTTGTCCTAACCTTGCGCTGTATGCTTTTGCAAATGCCGATGTATAACTTTTATACTCCCGGCCATTGCGCACCTGCACACGGTACTTCTCCGTTTCGGTAAACGATCGTGTAACCGCTTTTTCTTCACCAAATACCTGCGGTAATAGTTTATACGATTGCCTGATCGCGCGCCAGATGGCTCTTTCAGGATGTTTGAGGTATTTCGCTTTATGCCGGCCGCGCAGATCGTACTGCGAGATCTCTATTTCGGGGATCATCGACTCCCATAAACCATGCAGGCCCTTTTGACTGGTAAGTTGTCCGTCATAATTCTCAGTCACATGCAGGGGTACATGGGCATCACTTATATAATGCCCGAGGTCGGTTGCATAAAAAATAATGCTGTCGCGGTTACCGCTGCGAAAAGCCGCTGTGAGCTTTTCTTTCATTGCCACCACATGATAGGGAACATAACCACATTTGAACAAGCTGTCTTTCCCGTACTTCTTCACAGCATCCTTATAAAGCAGGGGCATTTTCCAGGCAGCGGAGTCGCCGTACAATTCAAGATCGATAAAATGTTTTGGCGCTTCTTCTTTGTCCTGGTTCCTGCGCTGATCGGGACGTACCGAGCTTTTAACGAGCTCGTTCATATTATGATGGAAAAAATACCGCATCGATGGCGGCAGTTCGTATATAGCCAGTTGATGGATGGTACGGTGCCCCAGGAAACCCCAACTGCTGCAAACAATACCTGCCGCTATTAATATACCAGTGGTTACAACCAGTTTTTTCATGCGCCTTTTAATGAAATTGCATAAATATAGTGCGCACCTGTAATAAACAGGATTTTTTTGTTACTAATTAACTGTTTCATTACCTTTTAGTAGCGCCTGCGCTCAAAACCTATTGGTTTCAACTTAAACCATTCCTGCTATGAACAGACTGGAAGTTAAACATCTCAAAAAATATTATACTTCGCAAAAAGCGGTGGATGATATCAGTTTTACTTTAGCCCCAGGCAGCATCTTTGGTTTGCTGGGCCCAAACGGCGCCGGTAAAACCACCCTTATCAGAATGATAACAGGTATATTGTTCCCCGATGAAGGGGAGATCATCTTTAACGGGCAACCCTTCAACTCCGATAAAGACGTTGCTTACATAGGGTACATGCCTGAAGAAAAAGGGTTGTACAAAAAAATGAAGATCGGCGATCAGGCGATTTACCTGGCGCAATTGAAAGGACTTAGCAAATCCGAAGCCCTGGAACGGGTTAAACACTGGTTTGTAAAATTTGAAATGCAAAGCTGGTGGAACAAAAAGGTGGAAGACCTGAGCAAAGGCATGCAACAAAAGTTACAATTCGTTACCACGGTTCTGAACGATCCCAAACTCATCATCCTCGATGAACCGTTCAGTGGCCTCGACCCTGTGAACTCCAATCTTATAAAAGATGAGATCAACAATCTGGCGAAGCAGGGCAGCAGCATTATTTTCAGCACCCACCGCATGGAACAGGTTGAAGAAATTTGCGATCATATCATTCTTGTAAATAAAGGGCAGAAGATCCTCGATGGTTCTGTGACCGCAGTTAAACACCAGTTCAAAGAGAACATTTTTTCAATAGGGCTCGAAAGCAACCCGGAAACCATCAGTACACCGGCGTTTGAGGTCATCAATACCAAAGGGCATCAGTTGATATTGAAGATAAATGAAGGGTATAAACCAAACGATGTACTGCTGTATTTTCTGCAACAACAGGCAGGCATCAACAGCTTTCACGAAATACTTCCTTCGCTGAGCGATATATTTATTAAACTGGTTGAGGGCACACCGCTCACCCGGCAATTTCAAACAATGCTAAATGTTTAACGCAAAATGCTTAACGCTGCTCGCGAAATGTGAACCTTCCGAAAATACGCATACAATCCGAAATTCGGATTGAAGCGTTCCGCGTTCAATGTTCAGCACTTTAAATTATTTAATACCTTATTGCAATGAACAAAATACTACTCGTTATACAACGTGAATACCTGGTGAGAGTAAAGAAAAAATCATTTTTATTTACCACCATCGGCGTACCTATTATCATTATAGCATTTTATGCCGTTACGATCGCCATCGGCGCCAGCGGCGGGCACGAAAAGCACCGGATAGCTGTAATCGATGAAGCCAGACTGCTTTCAGGCGGTATGGAAAAAGCAAAAAGCGACGCATCGGAATACGTATTTATCGATAATCAACCGCCTGATTCGCTAAAAGTGAATTATAAGAAACTGGGCTACGATTATTTCCTGTACATTCCACCGGTTGATATTTCCCAAAAAAAAGTAAACAACATTCAACTGTATAGTAATTCGCCGGTCGCAGTTAGCCAAAAAGGAAGAATAGAAAAGGCCATCAACAATGCCATCGAGTTAAAGCGGTTGCAATCGGCCAATTTAAGCCGTGAGCAATACAGCGCCATTCAATCGGATGTGTCCATTGATAATATAACCGGCAAAGAACAAAAGAAAGGTGTGGTGGTAGTTGCCACTTTTGTATCGCTTGGTTGTGGTGTGCTTATCTATGTGATCCTGCTTGTTTATGGCACCATGGTTATGCGCGGAGTTACCGAAGAAAAGATCAACCGCATTGCCGAAGTAATGGTAAGTTCGGTAAAACCTTTTCAGTTAATGATGGGAAAAATAATCGGTATTGGCGCCGTAGGCCTTACCCAGTTTGCCATCTGGATCATTTTGATTTCCCTGATCGGCCTTGTTCTTCCCATGCCATCGCTTGACCCGGCTATGATGGCGCAATCCGGACAAGCACCCGGAGTAGCAGAAAACGCAAGTACTTTCTCAACCGTTATGCAGGGCTTGCATACGCTACCCTGGGCAATGATCATCTTCTGTTTCATATTCTATTTTATAGGTGGGTACCTTTTATACGCTTCGCTGTTTGCAGCCATTGGCAGTGTGGTTAGCGACGACCAGAATGAAGCACAATCGATGGTATTCCCGGTATTGATGCCTATCATTCTGGGAGTGGTAATCATGTCGAAGGGCATTGCCGAACCAGGCAGTCCGCTCGTCGTTTTTGGCAGCATATTTCCGCTTACCTCGCCTGTGGTGATGATCGGACGTATTATATTCGGCGTTCCTGTAGGCCAACTGATTCTTTCCATGGTATTACTGGTACTTACTTTTATTTTCTTTGCCTGGGTAACCGCTAAGATCTACCGCACCGGTATTCTTATGTATGGTAAGAAAGTGACGTGGAAGGAAATGATGCGTTGGGCGGTGAGAAAATCGTGAAACGGGACACGGCAATACACTATATAAATAATGTTATACTTTATTGCCATAGTAGCACCTGAAACCATCAACAACCAGGTACTGGAATGGAAACATTATATGCTGCAGACCTTCAATTGCAGGGTGGCTTTGAAATCACCGGCGCATATTACGCTTATTTCGCCATTTGAGATGCCCGCTACCATGCACCATGAACTGGAGGATGTATTACTTGAATTTGCCGCCGGACAGCCACGCTTTTCTATACAGTTAAAGAACTTTGCCGCTTTTAAACCGCGGGTATTATATGTACATGTATTACCCAATACCCATTTAAGCGATTTACAGGCCCGCCTGGAAGCTTATCTCATTCAAACAGACTTTCCCATTAAAAAAGAAGACCGCCCTTATCACCCGCACGTTACCATTGCCAACCGCGATCTGCAGGCAGCCGATTTCCCCACCGCCTGGCAACACTTTCAGCAGCGCCCGTATGAAGCATCTTTTGTGGCAGATACTATTTCCCTTCTCCGGCATAACGGTCAAACATGGGAAGTTGCCAATTCCTTCCTGCTTGGCAACTAAACGTTAAAAAACATTTCATTAAAAAAAGATCACCGTTCCATGCAACATTTTACGAAATGTATCGTACTTTTATACGAAGAGCATCGTAAACGCAGAACGTTTAATGCTACGCGGCTGACGCGAAAAGCAAATAACCTTATGCGGGAATAATTAATTTTTAAACATAACAACCATGAAATTGCATAAACCTTTTATCTGGGGTTCCCTGTCGATCCTGGCCCTCACCGCTGTAATTATGTTTGAATCCTTCACCGGCGGCCCCGATCCCAAACCGGCCACTGCTACCAACCACCAGGACACCGTTCCACAAAAAAGAAACAAGGTTACCCGCGAAGAGGCCAATGACCGCGACCTCGATAAAGAACTGCGTTCCCTCGATAAAGCCAAAGAACAACTTGAGCGCTTAAGAGAAAAAGATTGGGAAGAAATGCAGCGTACGATAGAAGAATCGGTTAGCAGGATCGATGTGCAGAAGATCCAGCAACAGGTAAATGAAGCGATCAAAAACATCGATTTTGAAAAGATAAACCGTCAGATCCAGGAGTCATTACGAAAAATAGACTTCGATAAAATTCAGCAGTCGATTGACCAGTCGCTCGAAGAGGTAAAGAAAATAGATAAAGAAGAGATAAAACGGGAAATTGAAAAAGCCCGGCAGCAGGTAAAGGAAGCCATGGAAAAAGAAGAGTGGAAAGAAAACATGAAAGAAGCGCAACGGATAAGTAATGAAGAAGTAAAGAAAGCACTGGAAACTACAAAAAAGGAACTGGCTCGTGTTAAAGAGGAAATGAAGCAGCAAAAACACGACATGAAGAAAGAGCTGGATAAAGCCAGGGTTGAAGTTGACAAAGCAAAGGAAGAAGTAAAAGGTTACCAGGATATGATATACGACATGGAGAAGGAAGGCCTGCTAAGCACCAAAGAAGATTATACGATTGAATATAAAGACGGCGACCTGTTCGTTAACGGAAAGAAACAACCGGAGGAGGTAGCCGACAAATACAAAAAGAACTTTCGAAAAAAGAATATAGCCATAAAAAAACAGGATGGGGAGGTGAAGATCGACCATCAATAAATGTTGGATACACAAATTAGACTAGTGATTTTCTCATCTCGCGGGGCTGTTCTCAGCTCCGCTTTTTTTATATGTTGAATGTCGAATGTTAGATGTTAAATATAGAAGTAGAATACAGGGAATTGGGAAAGGGAATGCAGGTGGAGTTGACGAGTTAACTTTTTGACAAGTTGATACAGGTGATAGCGTTGATAAAGAAAAGGCAGGAACAGTATGTACGTTCAGCCTGAAGCCCCGACTTCATCGGGCAGGCCGCGCAGCCTGTAGCTATTTGCCTGTATTCACGTGCAGCATACAGCGCGAAGCTGTATGCTGTATTCGCTTTCGCCTTTAGGCTTTGAGCTTTCAGCTGTATTCTGTATTCGCGTGAAGCCTGAAGCTGTATTCTGTATTCGCTTTCGGCTGTATTCCAAAAAAAAAGACCAACTCTTCAGCCGGTCTCTTTTCATTCATTTATAGTTAAGTAAATCAACCTTCCATCATTCGCAGGAACGGATGAAAAACATCATTCTCTTCTTCGAGCTTTATGTTGGTGATATCAAAATGCATTTTGAGCGAAACGCCTTCTTTGATGATGATCCCTTCACGACGGGTGGTTTTGTAGCCCTTTTTCTCCAACACAATGATCACTTCGCCCACAGGCATTTGAGGAATTTTGAAATTGCCCGATGCATCGGTAGTGAACTCTTTCTTTTCCTGGCCTTTCGTATTGGAAATAGAAATTGTTACGCCCTGTACAGGCTTTTTGGTAGAAGCATCCGCTACGCATCCCTGTATCGCCGGCTCTGTCGACTTACGGTTACCGTTATCGCCATTAGCTTTGGTTAACAGAGAAAGAGGCAATAGCGCTGCAAGCAACAGGTAACTTTTTTTACCTCTCATAAAAATTAGTGTTTAAAAGGTGGGCAAACCCAAACATCAGCTGCCACAAGTTTTCAAACGGGACCAATCATAAAGACACAATGCACATTCAGAATGTTGCATTCTCTGCCTGAAGGTACTCAAATTCTAAAGAATTTACCCAGTTAAGCGTGGTTTAGCACCATTTAGCAACGAAAATATTTACTCACGATTCGCCCAGGTCGATCTCGGTATTGTCGCCGATATTCAGGCTCCGGCTCTCCCCTTTTACTTCGGTATCGCTTCCAATGAGGGAATTTGTTAATACAATATCATAGAGATCTGCAAATGAACCAATAATAGAATCCTTTATTATTGAATAACTGATGGTGGTCTTTTCGCCGATGGTAACGTTGGGACCTACTATGGAGTTTTTGATATCGCAGCCTTCGGCCACACTAACGGGAGGAATGATGATGGTATTCTCAAAATTGTGATCGGGAGAAATAACGCCGCCAAATTTTTTCAGCAGGGTGGCGTTCGATTCAAGCAGGGTATCTTTTTTTCCGCAATCGAACCAGTTCTGCACTTTGAATGGCCGGAACCGGGCGCCATGCTGGATCATACATTCCAGGGCGTCGGTGATACTGAACTCGCCCCGGCTCATTACCTGGTTGCGGATATTGCTTTCAAGGCAGTTGAACAGGAAAGATGTTTCCTTGATACGGTAAATGCCTACCAGCGCCATGTTCGATTTGGGGATCTGGGGTTTCTCTACCACGCGGGTAATGTACCCGTCTTCTCCCATTTCCACCACCCCGAAATCGCGGGGATCGTCGACCCGCTTTACGGCAAGTGCCGAACAGGGCATATCGAGCAGTTCCTTTACATCGTACTCGCAAATGGTGTCGCCGAGCACAATGAATATTTCGTCACCACCCACTATGTCTTTGGTAAGTTGTATGGCATGGCCAATACCGTGGCGTTCGCTCTGGGTAACGAACCAGGCTTTCAGATCGGGATATTTCTCTTTTACGTAGTCTTGTATTTTATCGCCGAGGTAACCTACAATGAAAACGAATTCATCGATACCTGCGTCGCGTAACTGGTCAACAATGATACTAAGGATAGTTTTGCCGGCC
>CBIHPC010000246.1:0-9277 GCA_966211305.1 uncultured Niastella sp. | reverse complement strand
ACAAGAAGAAAGACCTTATTGAATGGGCAGAGTTTAATAAGACCGTATTGGCAAGGCATGAATTGTATGCGACCGGAACCACCGGTAAATTATTGGAGAACTCACTCGACCGCCCGGTAAGAGCCTTGCTCAGCGGACCTTTGGGCGGCGATCAGCAAATTGGCGCCATGATAGCCAGCGGCGATATAGACATGCTGATCTTTTTCTGGGACCCCATGGAAGCACAACCGCACGACAGCGATGTAAAAGCCTTATTACGGGTAGCCATTGCCTGGAACTGTATTGTTGCCAATGACCGCGCTACCGCCGATTTTATACTCACCTCGCCATTAATGATGGAAGAATACCTGGTAAATATCCCTGACTACACCAGTTATCTGAACCGGAAAGTTTAACGTTTCGTACGGTCAACGCGATTACAGCGAAACGCCAGGCCGTATGCGCTGCCCATTCAACCTTTCCAAAAAGATCATCACAGACAACACAAGCACCTGCGGAAATAATGGGCACCCAACGCCAGCCCGCATTTAATTCTGCTCAAATACCTGAACAATTGAAAGCCTGATCCGTTCTATATAGGCCCCTTTCCAAAGCCATCAACTTTGGAAAGGGTTAAGGCGGTAAATTTGTGTACATTTTGCACTTATTTCCTGGTCCTATCCACATAATATTATGGCTTTTAAACTCTTTGCTCCATATCAACCTGCCGGCGACCAGCCGGAGGCCATTCGCCAGCTCACAGCCGGGCTCCGCGATGGTGAAAAATATCAAACCCTGCTGGGGGTAACCGGCTCTGGTAAAACTTTTACCATTGCCAATGTCATTCAGCAGGTACAAAAACCAACCCTGGTGCTCACCCATAACAAAACCCTGGTGGCCCAGTTATACGGCGAGTTCAAACAGTTCTTCCCCGAAAACGCCGTTGGGTATTTTGTAAGCTATTATGATTATTACCAGCCCGAGGCCTACATGCCTGTAAGCGATACCTATATTGAAAAGGACCTCAGTATCAACGAGGAATTGGACAAACTGCGCCTGCAGGCCACCACCGAGTTGCTTAGCGGCCGCCGCGATATAATCGTTGTGGCCTCAGTAAGCTGTATATATGGTATCGGTAACCCTGCTGAATTTGAGAACGGGATCATCCGTATTCACCAGGGCCAGGTGATCAGCCGGCAGGGCTTTTTACATGCGCTTGTCAATTCCCTGTATTCGCGCAGTACGATCGATTTCAACCGCGGGAATTTCAGGGTACAGGGCGATACGGTTGACATCAACCTGCCTTATGTTGACTTTGGTTACCGCATTACCTTCTTTGGCGACGAAATTGAGACCATAGAAACCCTCGATATAAAAACCGGTAAACGGATCGGCATGGTTGAAAATGCCGCTATCTTCCCGGCCAACCTGTACCTGGCGCCCAAAGACATGATTACACAGATCCTGAACGAGATCCAGGATGAGAGCGCCGCCCAGGTAGAATACTTTAAAAGCGTTGGAAAATTTATTGAGGCACAGCGCCTTAACGAAAGGGTGAACTACGATATCGAAATGATTCGCGAACTGGGCTATTGTAATGGGGTAGAAAACTACTCCCGCTTTTTCGACCGCCGCTACCCCGGCACCCGGCCGTTCTGCCTGCTCGACTACTTCCCGAAAGACTTTTTATGTGTAATTGATGAAAGCCACCAGACCGTTCCGCAGGTTAGCGGAATGTATGGGGGCGACAGGAGCCGCAAGCTGGTGCTGGTTGATTATGGTTTCCGCCTGCCTTCAGCACTCGACAACCGCCCCCTGAACTTTCATGAGTTTGAATCCATGCTCGATCAGACAATTTTTGTTTCGGCCACCCCTGGTGATTATGAACTGGAAAAAACAGGCGGCGTTGTGGTTGAACAGGTGGTGCGCCCCACGGGTTTGCTTGACCCGCCCATTGAAATTCGCCCCAGCGTGAACCAGATCGACGACCTGCTCGATGAAATTGACAAACGGGTAAAGAAAGGCGACCGCGTTCTGGTAACCACCCTTACCAAACGGATGGCGGAAGAAATGGACAAATACCTTCACCGCATCAATATAAAATCAAAATATATCCATAGCGAGGTTGATACCCTGGAAAGGGTAGAGATCCTGCGCCAGTTGCGCCTCGGCGACATTGACGTACTGGTAGGGGTAAACCTGTTGCGTGAGGGTCTCGATCTGCCGGAAGTTTCGCTGGTGGCCATCCTGGATGCCGATAAAGAAGGTTTCCTGCGTAATGAAAAATCACTGACCCAAACGGCAGGCCGCGCCGCCCGCAACGTTGACGGACTGGTGATCTTTTACGCCGATAAGATGACCGAAAGTATGCAACGAACGATCGATGAAACCAGCCGCCGCCGCGAAAAGCAGATCGCCCATAATACGCTGCACGGTATTGTTCCAAGAACGGTGAAGAAATCGCGCGATCAGGTGTTTGCCCAAACCTCTGTACTCGATATTAAAGGATACGACCCGGCCAACCCGCATGCGCTGGCGCCAAACGAAGAACTGGTTGCTACCGCTGCTGCAGAAGAACAGGTCGTTTACCAAACCATTCCGCAAATGGAAAAAGCGATTGCCAAAACCAAAAAGGAAATGGAAAAAGCGGCCCGCGACCTCGACTTTATGGAAGCAGCCCGCCTGCGCGACGAAATGTTTTCGTTGCAAAAGCAATTGCAGGAAATGAAGGGGTAGCCCCGGCCCCTTAAAGAGAGAGTTCAGAAAATAATGCGTTGTGGTTTATATACCTGAGGAGGTCCCCATCGGGCCTCCTTTTTGGTACTTACCATTAAGGCTGGGGCATGGCGACCGCAGCCTACAAAAAAATTTCTACTCCTGAATAATATTATCCACATAAGCTCGTTCTTAATGTGTTCGAAATCAACCCCTAAACCCTACATCTTTTACCCGTATGAGAGCCCGTCGTATGCGCCGTCGCCTGTTTAATGCGTTTGCTTTTGCATGCCTGGCATTTGCACTTTACCTGATCACCTTTGTAAAGGAGGAACCTGCAAAACCAACAAACCAGACAGCTCATGTAGCTACGGGCGCAGAAGCTGCGGCAACCGACCGCTAAAAAGCATTTCTTTAAAAATTTCATTCTTCAAATCCCTGTTTACAACAGGTTGAAGACGCCCCATATTAGGTTAATTAGCCATCGGGATCATTACCGGTATAACTATCGGGCCGATGGGCTAATTAACCGTTTTTGCATTTGCCCGTTTTGTGCTAAAATCAGCGCCATTTTCAGCGCCATAATCCTACCTTCGGGGCATTGTGAAAAATAACTGGAGGATACCATATGGAGAATCAATCAAATGAAAAGAAGGTTTTTTTACTCGATGCACTGGCGCTGATTTTTCGTGCCTATTACGCCCTTATCCGCAATCCCCGCATTACTTCAAAGGGCAAGAATACCAATGCCCAGTTTGGTTTCATAAATACCCTGCTCGACCTCATCAATAATCAAAAGCCTACCCACATGGCCGTTTGTTTTGATACGCAGGCGCCCACCGAACGGCATACCGAATTCACCGATTACAAAGCCAACCGCCAGGAAGCGCCCGAAGACCTGATGGCAGCCATTCCCGATATTAAAAAACTCATCCGCGGTTTCAATATTCCGGTACTGGAGGTTGATGGTTATGAAGCTGATGACGTTATTGGTACCCTCAGCAAAAAAGGGGCTGCTGCCGGCTACCAGGTTTTTATGGTTACGCCCGACAAGGACTACGGCCAACTGGTTGACGGCAATATTAAAATTTACAAACCCGGTTACCAGGGCGGCGATGCCGAGATCCTTGGCGCAAAAGAGGTTTGTGAAAAATGGAATATTAAGGAAGTGCACCAGGTGATCGACATCCTGGGCCTTATGGGCGATGCCGTTGATAACATTCCCGGCATTGCAGGCGTAGGAGAGAAAACCGCCGCCAAATTGCTGAACGAATACGGCACGCTGGAAAATGTGCTTGAAAATGCCGATAAAATAAAAGGCGCACTGGGCGAAAAAGTGCGCAACGGAAAGAACGCCGCCATCCTTTCAAAAAAACTCGCCACTATCATAACCGATGTGCCCATCGAATTTCATGAAGAAGATTTCAGGCTGAAAGAATGGAACCGCGATCTGCTGAAAGAAGTCTTTATTGACCTGGAATTTAAAACAGTGGCCAAACGTATTTTAGGCGAAGAGATTGCCATTGTGCCGGGCGCAGCACCACAGGGCGTGCAAACCGACCTGTTTGGCAATGCAGTTGAACCGGGCAAAGCAAAACCGGAAGCCAAAGCAAAGAAAGCGGAAGAAGCGCCGGCAGATGAGGACCGGGGTGAGGATGGCGATATAATGCCTGCCGGAAAAAACATTCACAACACCGCACATCAATACCGCACATTACAGGAAGAAGAGGCTATAACAAAACTCGTAAAAGAACTCCTGGAAGAAAAGGAAGTTTGCTTCGATACCGAAACTACCGGCATGGATGCCAATGATGTGGAACTGGTTGGCATGAGCTTTTCCTTCAAACCCGGGGAAGCGTATTATGTTCCCTGTCCGGCCGACCAGGAAGCAACCAAAAACATCCTTAAACATTTTGAACCGGTATTTAATAAAAAAGATATTCTTTGGATTGGCCAGAACCTGAAATACGACATGCTCGTTTTGAAGTGGTATGGTTACGAACTGCAGGGTGAAACCTTCGATACCATGCTGGCGCATTATGTAATTGAGCCCGATGGCAAACGCAGCATGGATATGCTTAGCGCCCGCTTCTTAGGTTATGAACCGGTGCATATTGAAGAACTGATAGGCAAAAAAGGAAAGAACCAGCTGAACATGCGTGATGTGGCAATCGACAAAATAAGCGACTACGCCGCTGAAGACGCCGATATTACCCTGCAGTTGAAACAGGTGCTTTCGCCTTTATTGAAAAGCAGGGAAGTAGAAAAAGTATTTTACGAAGTAGAGAACCCGTTGGCAAAAGTGCTGATGGATATGGAATACGAAGGCGTAAAAGTAGATGTTGATTTTCTGCGCGAATACTCAAAAGAACTGGAACGCGAAGCAGCCCTGGCAGAAGACAAGGTGTACGAACAGGCTGGTGTAAAGTTCAACCTTGCCTCGCCACGACAGTTAGGTGAAGTGCTGTTTGAAAAACTGAAACTCGATCCCAAAGCGAAAAAGACAAAAACCGGCCAATATGCAACAGGTGAAGATGTGTTGATGAAACTGGCCCACCAGAATAAGATCGTAGAAGATATCCTGGTGTTCAGAGAGCTTACCAAATTGAAATCGACATACGTAGATTCACTGCCCGAACTGATCAACCGTAAAACCGGCCGCGTACATACATCCTATGCACAATCGGTAGCGGTAACGGGCCGGCTGGCAAGCAATAATCCCAACCTGCAGAACATACCTATTCGCACTGAAAGAGGCCGTGAAATTCGCAAAGCGTTTATTCCCCGCGACAGCAATCGCATCCTGATCTCGGCCGACTATTCTCAGATAGAATTGCGTATTGTTGCCGGCATCAGCGGCGACCCGGCCATGTGCGAGGCATTCAAAAAAGGCGTGGATATTCATACCGCAACCGCGGCTAAAGTATATGGGGTAGAAGAATCAGCCGTTACAAAGGAGCAACGTTACAAAGCCAAGAGCGTAAACTTCGGTATCATTTACGGACAGGGCGCCTTTGGCCTCGCCGATAACCTCGGTATCAGCCGCACCGAAGCAAAAGAGATCATCGATAACTATAAAAAACAATTCTCCGGTATTCAGAAGTATATGGATGATACCATCAACTTTGCCCGCGAGAACGGTTTTGTGCAAACGATCATGGGACGTAAACGCTGGTTGCGCGACATCAATTCATCCAACTTTACCGTACGGGGTTTTGCAGAACGAAACGCCATCAATTCCCCCATTCAGGGAACGGCGGCAGATATGATCAAACTGGCCATGGTGAAGATCTATCATGAGTTCCGCAAACATAAATTTGAATCGCGAATGATACTGCAGGTGCATGACGAGTTGGTTTTTGATGCGGTTAAAGAAGAAATAGATACAATAAAACCCATCATCCTCGACTGTATGCGGTCGGCACTGCCATTACCCAATGATGTGCCTGTTGAAGCAGAAGTAGGATCGGGCGTTAACTGGCTCGAAGCGCACTAAAAGCACCAGACATAAGTAAACAAAACCCTGGCTGAATAACAGGTTCAGCCAGGGTTTGTTTTTAAAAAATTATTTACCAATTCTACTGCTTATTTATCCTGCTCAAGCATCGATTGCACTTTCTGCCAAATGTCATGAGCGATCATATCGGGAGAACGGTTTCCGTCTACGCTATAAATATTTTCCGCTGATCCTACTTTTTCAAATGCCTCCATATATTTCGACCGCACCAGTTTCAGGCCGTCGAGCGTTTCGAATAACTCAACATGCTCTCTATTGGTATGCACCCGGTGCATGCTTACTTCCGGCGCTACATCGATGAAGATATTTACATCGGGACGAAGAATTTCAGCGGCCATGGCATTTGCCTGAATTACCCAATCGATGTTCATGTGAGCGCCCTGGTAAGCGTAGGATGAAAACAGGTACCGGTCGGTGATCACCGTATACCCTTCTTCGAGTTTTTTCACAATGCCATATTCCTCATTCAGCAAATGATCTAACCTGTCGGCAACGAACAGCCCCGCAATAACGCGGTGATCGGCCCTGGCGTTTCCTTTCAGAATATCCCTGATCAGCTTACCTATCTGGTTATTGGTTGGCTCAAAAGTGCTGTATACTTTATGTCCCCGGTTCGATAACTGTTCTGTTAACAATTTCGTTTGGGTGCTTTTCCCGCTACCGTCAATTCCTTCCAGGGCAATAAATAAGTTTTTCCGCGTCATAATCGATCAAAAATACACGTAAAAGACTAAATGACAGTGCGATAAAGCCCCCTTGTTAAAAACTGATTAATTTGTCAACAGATAACCACTCCTTTAACAGTTGTTTTGTCTAATATTTTGTCAATGTTGGGATATTTACAAACCTCTAACTAAAACTGCCGTCTAATGGTAGTAAATTAAAGTAATAATTCCCCGTCATGGATTTTTCTAAAAATATAAACTTCCCCATATGAAGATCTTTACATTGGTGGCAGTGTTGTTGGGTAGCATGATCACTCATTTGGTTATGGCCCAGGATAGCTGGCCCAAAACAACAACCACTTCCGAAGGGACCATTATTAAACTTTATCAATGGCAGCCCGAATCATTTGCCGACAATACACTAAAAGCGCATGCGGCTATTTCGGTGTTGGAAAACGGTAAGTCAGAACCCGTTTTCGGTGTAGCCTGGTTAAAGGCCTCTACCGAAACCCAGGGCGATCAGGTGAGCGTTAAATCAATTTACATCACCAACATTAAACTGCCAGGCGAAAGTGATGAAGGCAAACTCGAAAACCTGGCCAACACCATTGAAAACAAGGTTCCATCCTGGGATATTGAATTTGCAAACAAGGAGCTGCAGGCATCCCTTGACCTCAACAAACAGCAAAGCGCGCTTGCCACGCAAATCAGCAATACACCACCGAAGGTTATTTACACCAACGTACCTTCCATTCTGGTATCTATCGACGGAGCTCCTAAACTGCAGGCCAATAAAGATTGGGGAGTAGAAGCAGTGGTGAATACCCCGTTCGTGCTGGTAAAGAACCGTGATGATAAGTTTTACCTGTATGGCGGAAAACACTGGTATACTGCGCCCGCGGCAACAGGCCCCTACAAACTGATCACCGGCATTCCAAACAACCTCAAGAAAATTGAATCTGCCATTAAGGAAGCCGACAAGAAAAATCCTGAAGAGAATAAAGAAACTGACGCCAACACCATTTACAACATAGTGGTAACTACAGAACCGGCAGAACTGATACAATCAAAAGGAGAAGCGAATTTTTCAGCAGTAGATGGAACCGGCTTGTTGTACGTATCCAATTCAGAGAATGATATTTTCATGGACATTAACTCGCAACAATACTATGTGTTGTTGTCGGGTCGCTGGTATAAATCAAAAACCCTCAGTGGTAACTGGCAATATGTAGCGGCAGATCAACTGCCTGCAGACTTTGCAAAAATTCCCAAAGGATCATCAAAAGACAATGTACTTGCCAGCGTTGCGGGCACCGAAGAAGCGAATGACGCTATTGCCGAAGCGCAGGTTCCGCAAACCGCAAAAGTAGAACGCAGTAAAGTCCGCGCCGACGTTGATTATGATGGCGATCCACAATTTGAAGCAATTGATGGCACCGATATGTATTATGCCACCAATTCACCGGCATCGGTAATTCGCTGGCGCAACAGGTATTACACCGTTGATAACGGAGTGTGGTTCGAATCATATAACGCAGTTGGACCATGGGTGGTGAGCGTAAGCCGGCCTTATGCGGTCGCACTTATTCCGCCCCGTTACCCAGTTTATTACATGAAGTATGTTGACATCTACGATGTAACGCCTGATTATGTTTATATGGGGTATACACCCGGTTACCTCAACGCATATGTATATGGGCCAACCGTTGTATACGGAACCGGTTATTACTACCGCCCCTGGTATGGCCGCTATTATTATGCGCGTCCTTACACGTGGGGATTTGGTATCCGCTACAACCCGTGGTTTGGCTGGGGATTCGGCGGTGGCTTTGGCTGGGACTGGTTCAATGTCAGCATCGGTTTTGGAAATGCCTACCCATGGGGTTACTGGGGTTATGGCGGCTGGTGGGGCGGTCCACGCGTTTATCGTCCCTGTTATTACGGACCTTCATACCACTACCGTGGCGGTTACTATGGGTATAACAGTTACAGATCTTACCGTCAATATACCAACGTAACTGTAGTAAATAACTACTATAGCAATACCAACATATACAGGGGAAGAAACGGCATTGTAACCCGTGATTATGGTCGCGGTGGTTACGACAGAGGCCCGCGTTATGGCAGTGGAGGCCGTGGTGGCCGCATGGGTTTTGCCGATAATGGACGAGGTTATAGCGGGGGCCGCTTCGACAGGAATGGCCGCCCTGACGCCGGTGGCAGAATTGCCTCGCCACAGAACGGCGGTTACAACCGCGATCGTTTTGCCCGTCCCGATGCCGGTGGAAGAAGAGGTTTCGATTCGCAGAACGGAATCTACAACCGCGATCGCCTTGCCCGGCCTGATGCAGGCGGAAGAAGAGGTTTCGATTCGCAGAACGGAACCTATAACCGCGAACGC
>CBIHPC010000245.1:0-9303 GCA_966211305.1 uncultured Niastella sp. | reverse complement strand
CCGTGTATGACCTTGGCGGCCGCGAATTGATAAAAGTGACCAAACCGGGCAACACTATAAACATTCAATCTCTGAATGCCGGTGTATATATTATTAAATTAAATCGTACCGACAACAGCGTTAAGACGGTAAAGATCGTAAAGCAATAGGCAATTGGCAATTGGCAAAGCGCATTGCCACTCAGAATGTGCCACACTTCGAAAGTGTGGCACATTCTTGTTTTGACCAAATAAGACAAATGTTTTACAGAAGGTATCACCCCGAAACTGCAGTTTCTTTATTTTTGCAGTATGAAACAAATCATCCTCACGGCACTCGTTGCCTTTAGCTTTATAAAAGCATCAGCACAACCACCGGCCGGTGATGCAAAGCCCGGCGACTGGTATGGCGAGAAAGTACAAACCGCGAATGCGATCGACATTGCGCAAATTCCGGCGAAGCTGAATGAAAAGGAGTCGTTCAACACCAAAGTAAAAGCGAAGGTGCTGGATGTTTGTCCGAAAAAAGGCTGCTGGTTAAAGCTGGCCGTTAACGACAGCACCACGGCATTTGTAAAAATGAAAGATTACGGGTTCTTTCTGCCTACGGCGGTAAAGGGAAAAACCATTGTGATGGATGGAGAAGTAAAGATGCTCACCACATCAGTTGATGAGTTGCAGCACTACGCCAAAGACGCCAAAAAATCACAGGCGGAAATTAACGCCATTACCCAGCCTAAGAAAGAGATCAGGTTTACTGCAACCGGTATCACTGTAGTTGAATAGTACAGGTAACCGGGTAGTATACGGTTTATTGCAGCCGGTGTTACGAATTGCGAAGAAGTTTTCGCCGGCAGGCTGCATAAACACATAACGATACTATTGTATTTTTCTTTTCTCGTAAATGAATTTCCCGGTAAGGGTAAAATGGTCCTTTAAAAAGGGACCATTTTTGCATTATAGCAATTCCCGATGCCCAAACCGATCAGACAACTCGTTCTATTCATTTTATTGTATCATGTTTCACCTGACCTCTGTGCCCAAACTGTGCAGCTGCAAGGCAGGGTTATGGATACAGCCGGAAAAGCGCTCTCCTTCTCCACCATTCGCATTCCCGGGCTCGATGTGCAAACCAGCAGTGCAACGAACGGCACCTTTACCATCTCCGTGCCCGGTAATAATAAAAGCTGGCAGGTAGTAATAAGCCACGTAGGAAAAGAGACTGTAACGCGTACCATTAGCGTCAACTCACCAGTTACCATTATACTGCGCGATAAAAGCCTTACGCTGGCCGAAGTGGAAGTATCGGTAACCCGCAAAGGTGGAATTACACCTTCTTCCATTCTCTTCAATCGCGAAACCATTGAACAGATCCAGGCATTTAGTTTAGCCGATGTGTTGAACTACCTGCCGGGAAAAACAACTGTGCCGCCCGATTTACAAAAACCCAATACCCTAACCCTCCGCACAAGTGCAGAAGGCAATCATGCCATGGCGAACTCACTGGGCGCTGCCATTATTATGGATGGCGTTCGAATATCGAACGATGCAAATATGCAGAACAGAAGCCTTTCGCGATTTGGCATGGGCAGTTCAACCATAAAAGGTTATCAACAGGTTCCATTTGATGTACCTTTTACAGGCATTGACCTTCGCGACATTCCGGTTGATAATATCGAAAGCATTGAAGTGATACAGGGCGTGGCGCCCGCGCAATATGGCGAATTGACCAGCGGGGCGGTGATCATTACCCGGCAGGCAGGAAAAACAAGATGGCAACTGAATTCCCGCATCAATGGCGGATCCACCGAGTTCTCACTTTCCAAAGGCTTTGGATTAGGAAAAAAATGGGGTGCGGTCAATACCAGCCTCACGTACCTCAACAGCAATGCTGACCCGCGCGACCGGGTAAAAAAATATAACCGCATTTCGGGCGGTGTAATGTGGACTACCTGGTTCGGCAAAACGAAAAACACGCTTTCTATTGACTACAATACAAAACTCGATAATGTAAAAGAAGATCCTGATGATGGCGCCAGGCACAAAACGTATTCAAAAAGCCGAAACCTCGGCATCACCAACCGAACCACCATCTCTTTACCGGATATGTTGTTCAATCAGGCCGGTATTACCTTTTCTTATTCCGGCGGCTACCAGGACAGTTACAACCAATGGTTATTAAATGGCCCGCCCAAAGGACTGGCCAATAAAGATACCACCGGCATATACGAGGGTTATTTTCTTCCCGGCGCTTATCTGGCTGAGGAGCGGGTGATAGGGAAACCGGTAAATATTTCGGCGAACATACATAGCAACGCGGCATTTAAAACCGGCAAACTGAGCCATCAGCTATCCATTGGCATAGACGTTTCATATGCCGACAATAAAGGAGCAGGAATAGTGGTAAACCCCGACCGGCCGCGTTGGATCGGTCAAAACAATCAAAACGAACGGCCCTATGATTATGAAAAAATGGTGCCTGACATATTGAACGCAGGTTTTTATATCCAAAATAATATCAGCCTGCCCATTCATTCATCACGCATGAAAATAGCAACAGGTATACGTTACCACCTACAGAACGGATTTGGCAACTGGCAGCCGCGTATCAACGTTTCATACCCGCTTAACAAAACCCTGGAATTGACGGCCGGATATGGCATTTCGACAAAATCGCCAACACTCGCCCATCGATACCCCGCCCCTACCTGGCTGGATATCCCATTGTTAAGTTTGTACACAGGACAACCAAACGAAAACCTGTACCTGGTATATACAGAAAAAATTGAGACCGACAACAGTAACTTAAAACCGGCCCTTTCCTCGCAATTGGAGGCAGGCCTGCAATATTCATCCCGGTACATCAGCTCTTCCTTTTTTGTATATGCAAAGCTTGACCGCAATGGGTTTAATAGTTATGACAAATTTTATCCTTTAGAGCTTCCGGAATATAGCTACACCTATGTTGTTGGTCAGCCGATCAGCTATCACCCCACTGGCAGGTCCAATTTGTATGCAACAACCGGAATGCATGTGATCACCAATGGCCTGCAATCGGAGAACTATGGAGGGGAATGGATGATCAAGATCCCAAAGATAAAAGCCATTCAAACCGCCTTCACCATAAGTCATGCCTATAGCTACAGTTGGTATAAACAAAGCTCCGACCTCCAACTGATCACTGTAAGCGAGTCATGGATCAATTCGGGCAGCAAAGCAATATACGGCGTATACCAACCCACGGAATACCGCAACTGGTCGGTCATGTCAAAGATCAACAGTGACACCCACATTCCGGCACTTGGATTTGTTGTAAGCTTTTCGGCAGATATATTTTGGGCAAACCGCAGACACTATAAGGAAGACACTGAATTGCCGGTAGGATATATCGATCGTAACCTGCAGTATGTAGCTATCGAAAAATATGATCCCGGCAATACAGATTATAACTATTTGTCGCTGGGAAACAGAAAAGAAGTGGATAATCTCTATAACCGGGTATACGCTAATATGAGTATGAGGCTGTCAAAAGAAATACAGCAACGGTTACGGTTCACCCTCAGCGTTTACAATTTCATGAATGCCCAAACGGCATACTACAATCCCTCAACACAAACATCGACACCAATAAGAAACCCAATTAGCCTGACGGCAGGCATCAACTTAAAATTATAATTAACTGTAAGATGAAAAGAAGTTTGTATTTGATGATGATAATAGTGACAGGGTTCTATGCCTGTCAAAAGAAAGACCTTGGCAGCACGGCTGCTCCGGTTAATTTAAGCGTTGCCATTGAATATAACAGCGAAGTGAGCTCCATTGGATTACGAAAAGACAGTGCCCTGGTTCGCATTACCAATAACACCAGCGGCACCACAAAGGAAACGTATACCAATATCAATGGCGTTGCCAGTTTTGAAAGTATAACGCCAGGACATTATACTATTACAGCCTCTATTTCCATACCCAGGAGCACCTATCAGCAATTAAGCGGTACAGTAGTGGAGCAGGACGTTGCATTCAATGGTAACATCACCAATGAATCTATTACACAGCAGCAAACGAATATCAGGGTGCCATTGGTTACAGGCCGTATTGGTAACTGGGTGTTTAAGCAGATCTATTATGCCGGGTCTAATACTTCCAGTGGGGCCGTTTTTCGCGATCAGTTCTTTGAGATCTATAATAACGCTACCGATACCCTTTATGCCGATAGCCTTTGCTTTGCACAATTGATCGGCGTAAATAATACAACGGTAAATTATCCATCGCACGGATTTTTGCCCAATAATCAATTTGACTGGACAAAATCAGTGGGAATGAACGATGCAAGCGCCAACACTAATTATGTATATGCAAGGGCCGTTTTTATGATCCCGGGTACAGGCAAACAATTGCCCGTATTGCCTGGAAAAAGCATGGTGATAGCGCAAACCGCCCTTAATCATGCTGCGCCTTACTACCTGAATGATGGCACGATGCAACAAATTACCAATCCCGCGTTAACTATCGATCTTTCAGGTGCTGATTTCGAAGCTTACCTGGTGGACTATAAAAGATCGGAATCGGGCAACTCACCCACTTTCAATCCATATAAATGGGATGTTGACAATCCGGCCGTACCTAATTTGAAAGTATTTTATTCAACTATTAACGATATGATACTTGAGAACACCGGCCGCGATGCCTTCATATTGTACAAAACAGGAGGCGCAGACCCTAAAACCGGGTTCCCGTTTTTTGCAGCGCCCAATATTACCACCGTATTACCAACTACCAACCTGTATCAACAGATCCCGGTGCAGCTTGTTATTGACGCGGTGGAACTACAAAGAGTAAAAGAAAGTGCAAGGGTACCAAAACGACTGCCTGATGTGCTCGATGCTGGTCCAACCAACGTGTCGGGTGGAGAGTACACTTCTCAATCACTCGTTCGCAAAACAGCCAGAACAGTGAACGGCCGCCGGATTCTGCAGGATACCAATAACTCAGCCAATGACTTTGTTACTAAGGCAAAAGCCGATCCATCTAAAACGGAGGCTTCTTTCACCTATTAACATGCGTACTTTTATTTTATATATTCCCGTTGGTTTGTTGGGCCCTCAACTGATGGCCCGGCAAATCATTCCTTCCGACAGCATTTATTTATTCAAACAAACCAGCCGTCAGTTGGAATGGTCACATGATGGTGCAACCCATCTGATCTTTAATGATTTTACCAACATTGCCCGTTCGCAGCTGTTCGCAGGCCATGAACAGGGCGGTTTCCATAAATCGCAGGAAGCTTACCGGCAAACAGTGGCAGGTTTTCATACAGATGGTATAAAAAAAACCGGCCGCTTTTATCTTGCAGGTCAGTTTGATTTTGAAAAATGCCGGGAAGACAGCCTTGCCTGGAGAAATGCGGGTGAATACAATGAAGCCCAGCCCTATTACTTCTTCGCCGGCAAAGCAGGAAAATTTGAAAAGCAACTGTTTAATTTGTCAGCTACTGCCACATATAATCTTTGGAAGAACAAACTATACCTGGGCATGTCTGGCAATTACCGCTATCATTGGACTACCCGTTCGGTAGATCCCCGGGTAGACAGTAAAGAATTCACCACCCGGTTAAGCCCGGAAATAACAGGACGTTTTGGAAAAAATGTATTGGGCGCTGGTTTGATATGGGGCCGGGGCAGTGATATTACCCGTATAACCTATAAAAACAAAGATTTTAGCGGTAATCAAACATACATTGAACGAAATAATTTCATGAGCCTTGGCTTTGGTCATATTGGTAAAATGGATAGATACCTGAACTATTACCATGAAACCAATGGTTTTCTGGCCAATTTCGCCACCCGGTTTATAAACTGGGAACTACAAGCCGGTGGCAGATACGAGCTTTGGCAGGAGGATATTTCATTAGACACCACATCAACCAGAAATAAGCATTTTTTGTACGCCTTCCTGCAGCAGGAAAAAACATCGGGCAACCTGTTGCTTACTCACAATAGCAGCAAGAGCCGCCAACAATGGGAATTGAATTTCAAAACGGAAAGTATGCTGAACCGGGCAAGTGAATTCAATGGCACGAGCTACCAGTACACCGCAAGCGAAATAAAGCTTTCATACCGCCAACTACGGCACAAGCGCACTGGCACCGGTGTAGAAGTGGGCGCCGGCTGTGATTATAAGGACCGGTTCAAAGAAGACATTGTAGCAGCACATAAACATCAATTGCAGGTTATAACACCACATGTATACGCTGCCCTTTACCGCCGCGCACCTGGAAAAAGCACGCTATCGCTTAGCTTAACGCCTTCTTTCCGGCATACCCTCACCAACGAACTATCAGTTCCCAAAACCCAGGAAAATTACTTCACAAAAGGCGTTGTGTACACCGATTATGCATACTGGCAAAAGAACAGCTGGGGCATCGCTTCGCAATTTAATTTTATAGAGAAAGAAAATTCAAAAAATCATCGGCTGGGCTGTACAGTGAATATAAAATATCAACAGGCAACTGACGGAAGCCAAACTGATTTACCGGCATTATATCTACCTTCGGGCAACCGCTGGAGCGCCGGCGCATCCCTGAATTTGTATTTGTAAGCGATAAAGATCTGGTTAGAACTGAACCATGAAAAAAGTATTTATTCTATTCCTCATTACGGCTGTTACAGGTATTTGTATTTCATTTACCCGCAACACAATTGATCCCGTTTATCCATCGTGGGTGAAAACCTATGAAGACACGCTCCTGTACTGGTATACCCAACCCGCCAAAAACTGGCCAAAGCCTGCCATCGACAGTGGTGTGGTATGGGCCGAACTTGGCATTGTACCCGAAAGCCCATTGAAACCTCAATTCGATGTACTGAAAGATAAGATTGAACTGGGCAAGCTGTTGTTCTTTGACCCGCGCCTGAGCGGGAGCGGACAAATCAGTTGCGCCAGTTGTCATGTGCCCGATCTTTCCTGGACGGATGGCCGCGAAAAATCTGCCGGCCACGATCAGCAAATGAACAAGCGCAATGCACCCACCATTCTGAACAGCTGGTTTTACAAAAACCTTTTCTGGGACGGCCGCAGCAATAGCCTCGCCGATCAGGCATTCGGCCCCATTAACAGCGAATCGGAAATGCACAGCAGCATGAGCGCAACCGTTTCCACCCTTGAAAAAATTGAAGCCTACAAACCCCTGTTCCAAAAAGCCTTTGGTTCGCCTGAGATCAATCCCGAAACAGTAACGGAAGCGATCGCCACATTTGAAAAGACGGTGGTGAGCCGCAAAGCGGCTTTCGACAGGTTCGTGGCGGTGCGTGATACTATTGAATTCAGTAAAGCTGCATTGCGGGGCCTTCACCTGTTCCGCACAAAGGCACGTTGTATGAATTGTCACAATGGTCCTTTGTTCACTGATAATTCATTTCACAATATCGGGCTCACTTATTATGGCCGCGAATATGAAGATCTCGGCAGGTACAAGGTAACCCACCAACCTGAAGATGTTGGCAAATTCAAAACCCCATCGCTGCGCGATGTTATCCGCACCCGGCCCTGGATGCACAACGGGTTGTTCGATAATATAGAAGGCGTGCTGAATATTTATAATTCGGGGATGCCTGTAAAGCCAAAACCCGCACAGGAAAATGACCCGTTATTTCCCAAAACAGACCCGTTGATAAAAAAGCTGAACCTTACCAAAGCAGAAAAAGCCGATCTCATTGCCTTTCTGGAATCAATAACCGCGGTGCCGATGAAAGTGCGGCAACCGGTATTACCCGGACGATGACATGCGCAGTTGTAAGTAGTTGTAAGTAGTAAGTTATAAGTTTTAAGAGATCTTCAAGTGCAGGGCGCACCTGTATTCGCTTGTGACTGTATTCACTTAAAACTTAGAACTTAGCACTTTCACCTGTATTTTTGCCCCAATGCATACCACCGACTACATCGTTCTGTTATTTATTTGCGCCATAGTAGCCGCCAGTATCGTTTTCCGCAAATTAACGATCGCTGGTGCGCTTACAGGCGGATGCCTGGCGGCGTTGCTGTATAAAGGCGCAGGTATTACCGGAATAATTATGCTGGGCGCATTTTTTGTCGCCGGTACAGCCGCCACTGCTTTTGGCCGCCGGCGGAAAGAACAGCTGGGCATTGCAGAAAAAAATAAAGGCCGGCGAAACGCCTGGCAGGTACTCGCCAATGGCGGTGTGGCTGCATCAGCCGGCTTACTGGCCTGGATGTACCCGCATCAGGCTGCTGTATGGCAACTGGCCGCAGCCGCATCCCTCGCCTCTGCCAGCGCCGATACGCTTTCCTCTGAAATGGGAAGTGTATATGGAAGATCGTTCTACAATATTCTTACCTTAAAAAAAGACCAGTGCGGGCTCGACGGGGTAATAAGTTTGGAAGGCACCTTGTGGGGCATTGCCGGCAGCGCCCTGATGGCGCTGATCTTTGCGATCGCTTATGGATATAGCGTATTGGCATTATGGATCGTTGTGGCCGGTTTTATCGGCAATATGGCCGATTCCCTGCTCGGCGCCTCACTCGAACGCAAAGGCTGGTTACAAAACGACCAGGTAAATTTTCTGAATACGCTTATTGCCGCGTTGGCTGGCATGGCAGGCTGCCGGCTTTTATAAAGACGGAAGTTCATTGTTTTTGTTATACAGGAAAAACGATCATTTCTTTCCCGGATCATCAATTTCCTCCGGTTTAGGAAATTGGCGAGGCATGAAAATAAACAGTGTTCCGAAATGAAAGAACCACAAACAACAAACAACAGACCGTTCCTATTCCAACTGCCCGATGATCTTTTTCAACAGTACGATCTGCCCGAGGTGATAATGATTATGCTCAACGATGCCATGTATATTGCGGTAATAGTTACCGTATTTCTCGCTTACAAAGATTTCCTCAAACCTGCTTTCAGGCAGCTTCTCTACTTCGCTGGCAAAAGCCTCTGCATCGGCAAATACTTTTTTCTGCAGGCTGTCCCAGTCCTCCTGGTTCTTTACAGGCGGGTGTTCGAATGCATTATTATCATGTGCATCGAGCGGCTGCCCTTTGAATACCGGCAGTACGCGGCTCACATAATAATTCATATGGAACAACAAAGTGGCGATCGTATTGCAGGAATAGATCTGCGTAGTGGCCAGTTCCCAGTCTACACCGGCCAGGCTGTCTTTCAGGTTCACATCGGTCCAGTTATCTCCAAAATATACGTTTCTGAAATGGGTGGCCACTTGTTGAGGAAGGTTCATTGTTATGGATTTTGGTTGCTGAGGTAATATTTCGAAAATTTACGAAAAAAAGACCGCTACCATCTAATTCA
>CBIHPC010000244.1:0-9309 GCA_966211305.1 uncultured Niastella sp. | reverse complement strand
TGAACAAAGAACAAAAACAGTGCGTAACTTTGTTTTACCTTGAAAAGAGGTCGTACAATGAAATAGCCGACCACACCGGTTTTTCGCTCATGCAGGTAAAAAGTTATATCCAGAACGGAAAACGCAACCTGAAGATCTTAATGGAACGAAAACTAAACCAATGCTGATTTACGGGGTCTAAGAAATGAATATCGACGACATGAACAATGAATAACGATCTACTGAACATATTATCCAATAGTAACAAAGACATTGACAACCAGAAGTTGATGGATTACCTCAGCGGTAAACTGTCAGAGCAGGAGAAACACGAAGTGGAAAGGTGGATGGTTGACAATGAATTTGAGAACGATGCTATGGATGGGCTGCAACAGATGGCCGGCAATAAAAAGCTTGATGGCTATGTTGACCAGCTTAACAAAGAATTACACCAGTACATCAAACAAAAGAAAGATCGCCGCGATAAAAGAAGAATAAACAACGGCTTCTGGGTGTACACCGCCATCGCTTTTATCCTCATCATCATTATTCTTACCTACATGGTGCTTACCAGGTTAAAACCATAGTGAGTTTACCTTTATCCCTTTTTCACCTTGTCAACTTTATCATTTGTTAACCTGTCAACCAGTCAACTCGTTAACCAGTCAACCTGTTAACTAATAATCTATTCTGTCCGGCTTTTCCCGCCACTCATCAAACACCTTTACAGCGCTTTCGTTTCCCAAACTAACCATTTCAATCAGGCGATCGTGCAGCGGCGACGTCAATTCCCTGTAAATAAGCGAATCGTCGAAACCCGCAGCAGCGGCATCGTGCCGGGTGGCACCAAAGTATACCTTTTTAGGCCGCGCCCAATAAATAGCGCCCATACACATGGGACAGGGCTCGCAGGAGGTATATATTTCGCAATCGGTCAACTGAAAGGTCTGCAGGTTATTGCAGGCATCGCGAATAGCCACCACTTCTGCATGCGCGGTAGGATCATTGGTACTGCTCACGCTGTTGCAGCCTTTGCCAACGATGGCATCCCCTTTTACGATAATACAACCAAAGGGCCCGCCAACTCCGTTGTTCATTCCATTCCGGGCCAGATCAAGCGCCGCCTGCATAAACCGTAATTCACGATCGCTCATAACATTTCCTTTTTACCAAATTTAACTAAAAAGGCGATCATTTGAATGCAGCATAAGCCGCCCCTGAAGAGCGATCCTCTTAGCCAACTTTTAAAATTTCTTATATTGTACCCGGTAATATTAACATGACTATGACTAAAAGACTTTTCCTGCTCCTTACCGTACTTTCAATTTCGCATACCTACGCTCAAAAGATCAGCTATGCAGTAACGTTCCCCAACATTCAACATCATGAAGCAAGGATCTCGCTCACCGCTTCAGGCATTCCGGCCGGCAAAGCGGTATTCCGTATGAGCCGTTCTTCGCCCGGCCGTTACGCCACGCATGAATTTGGAAAAAACGTATACGATGTGGAAGCCCTGGATGGCCATGGCAGGCCGGTAACCATTAACCGCACCGATGGCGATACATGGGAAGTACCCAAACAAAACGGTACTGTACAGATCAATTACACGTTATACGCCGCTCATCCCGATGGCACCTACTCTGGCATCGATCAAAGCAGTATTCACCTGAACATGCCTTCCACCTTTATGTGGATCAAAGGATTCGACAAAGCGCCCATCACCATTAAATTCGACATTCAGCCTTTCGATAAAAAATGGACCATAGCCACTCAGTTAAAACCAACCGGCAATGCCGCTGAATTCTTTGCCCCGGGACTGCAATATTTTATGGATTGCCCCACTAAAATAGGCAACCTCGCCTGGAAGGAATGGAGCCTTACAAACCCCAATGGCAACAACTATACATTCAAACTGGCGCTGGAAGCAGCTGCCCCCGATACGCTGGTAACCTCTTTTGCCGCCAAAGTAAAACGCATTACACGGGAAGCGCAGGCCGTTTTTGGCGAAGTGCCTGCATTCGATTACGGCACGTACACTTTTATCGCCAGCATTAACCCATACGTTGAAGGCGATGGCATGGAACACCGCAACTCCACCATGATCAGTATTCCCTATACATTTAACGGCGCCAATAACTTACTGGGCGTTTTCTCGCATGAATTCTTTCATTGCTGGAACGTAGAACGCATCCGCCCCAAAACACTCGAACCTTTCAATTTTGAAAAAAGCAACATGAGCAATGAATTGTGGTGCGCTGAAGGGTTTACCCAATATTACGGCGAACTGTTATTAGGCCGGGCGGGATTAAAACCGGTGGAAGGCGTATTGTTCTCGCTGGCGGCACTGATCAACACCAAAGAAAACAGCGCCGGCGCCAAACGTTTTTCACCCGTGGAAGCAAGCCGCCATGCCGTTTTTGTAGATGCCGGCGTTGCGGTCGACAGAACGAATTACCCCAACATGTACAGTTCGTATTATCCATATGGCGGCGCCATCGCTCTGGGCCTCGATCTTACCCTGCGCACTACATTCAATCTTACACTGGATGATTATATGACGGCCTTGTGGAAACGCTTTGGCAAAACGGAGATCGCCTATACCGTTGCGGGGCTCGAAGAAGTGCTGGCCGGGGTTACCAGCGACAAAACATTCGCCGCCGATTTCTTTACCCGCTATGTTACCGGCCATGAACCATTCAACTACGCACCGTTGCTGGAGAAAGCCGGTATTACAATGAAAAAACAATACGCCGGTAAAGCATGGCTGGGCCAGGTGCAGTTTACAGAAAACACAACCACCATCAGCTCCAATACGATCATTGGTTCGCCGTTGTACAATGCCGGACTCGATTTTGAAGACGTAATAACGCAACTGGATGGCAAACTGGTTGCCCGGCCGGCCGATATAAACGAAGTACTCGGCAGCCACAAACCGGGCGATGTAATAGCCATTCAATATAAGCACCGCACGGAAACAAAAACAGCCATGCTTACCCTCGGTGAAAACCCTTCCTATTCAATACAAACCTACGAACAGGCCGGGTTGAACCTCACCAGTGAAATGAAAGCGTTTCGTGACAACTGGCTGGGCACAAAGGTGAAATAAACAAAACGGGAGCTTATTAACGGTCAGGAAGGTGCGCTTTGTTCATGTGCATCACCCTGACCTTCTTTTTTCCCCATAGTTGTTCGTTTTTCATAATGTATTTATCTTTCGCAGGTAAACCACTGCATATGAAAAAAATTGCCTGCCTTATAGGCGCCTGTTATTCCCTGTATTCATGCAAACCGCCCAGCTATAGTTATGTGCCCGCCACCATGAACACAACCGCCTATAGCCGGGCAGGTGAAGGACAACTCGGGTTTATGTTTGGCTCGCCCGGTATAGGCGCCAAAGGCGGCGTTGCCATCACAAAAAATATAAGCGTAAATGCCTGGGCGGGCACCCTGCCGGCCGGCAATGATGATTATGGCAGTAAAGAATTTGAAGTTTCGCTTGGTATTCAAACCAACCCGCAACTGGAACATCATGTAACCAGTTTTTATATTGGCCATAGCGGTGGCAGTAATGAAAAAAAACGTACGGGACTAACCGGCGATTTCAACCGCACCTTTTTGCAGGTACAACAATCGGCCATCGATGCCAAACTTGGCGTGGCCCGCCTCGATGGTTTCTTTGGTTTACAGGTGAACTACCTGAGTTATGAAGGCACAAAGGAAAGCGCCCCGTTCAATGATTATCTGTGGTATTATCAACCCTATTTGGGTTTTGCAATAGGCGGCAACAATGTACGGTTCGAAATTTTACAGGGGCTGGCTATCAAGAACACCGGTGAGTGGAGCCATGGCGTACGGGTATTCCCGTGGTTCGGCCATGTAGGTATGTTAGTTAAAATAAGGAACAATAAATAGTAAGGGCATCCTTTCAAATGCCCGAACCTATATCCTGCTGCCGCCTTTACGCCTTATTCAGGATCGCAATTATTTTGTTAAGCTCTTCTTCATTGGCAAGATACCAGTGACCGGCATCTGCAATGGCCGGGTTACGGAATGTAACCGGATCGGGCGCCGCTATTCTTGCGGAAGTATGAAACTCGGTAGCGCCGGTACCGCTGATCAGTTTTTCAATATTCGATGAACGCACACCCGCGCCCGGCATAATGATAATGCGGCCTTCGGCACGCAGCACCAGGTCGGCAAGCATTTCGATCCCTTCAGGCGCACCACTTTTTTGTCCGCTCGTCAATATGCGCTCACAACCACAATCGATAATGTCTTCCAGCGCTTTGAAAGGATCGGGTGTGGCATCAAAAACACGATGACAGGTTACCCCCATGGGGTAGGCCCATTCAACAATACGTTTAAATCGTTCCGTATCTATTTCACCATTTTGCAAATGCACCCCGGTTGAAATACCATCGCAACCCAATTGTTTGCATAGCAGGATATCCTGTTTTATAATGGCAAACTCTTCTTCATCATAAAAGAAATTACCGCCGCGGGGCCTGATGATCGGGTACAATGAGATCCCGATCTTTTCGCGGGTTAGTTTAATGGTGCCATATGAGGGTGTGGTGCCGCCATCGAGCGGGTTTTCGCATAATTCAACCCGTTTTGCACCGGCGCGTTCCGCAATTACAGACGATTGTAAATTAAAGGCACATACTTCTAATAACATACTACTTCTTTAAATTAAACTGTTTGTGGTTTGTAGTTTGTGGTTTGTGGTTTGTGGTTCACTAAATTCATACAGTCACTACTTATTTCAACCTCGCGACTGTACTGTTTTGGGTGCTAAAAAATAATAGCGAGTCGCATAGCGCGGCAGCAACAACAAACTACAAACCACAAACAACAAACTGTAAACTATAACCTAATATATACTCTTAGCAGGAACTATTTTCTCTTCTTTCCCGTTCTTCACCGCATACGTAAATCCTTTCTGCAAAGCATACGCGCCATACTGGCCTTTTTTATTCAACGCAATAAAACCCACCTGCACTGATTTTGCTTTGGCCGGGTTACGTTTAATGATTCGTTCAACCGCTTTTTTACAGGCAGCTTCAGGGGCCAGTCCCTGCCGCATTAACTCCACTACCAGGTGCGAGCCAACGATCCTTATCACTTCTTCCCCAACACCGGTTGAAGTGGCAGCGCCAATTTCATTATCAACATACAAACCGGCGCCAATAATGGGCGAATCCCCTACCCGGCCGCGCATTTTAAATGCCATACCGCTGGTTGTACAGGCGCCGCTGCAATTGCCACTGGCATCCATGGCGATCATGCCAATGGTATCGTGGTTATCGGGCCCGCCGGGCATAACGCCACTGCCTGCGGGTTTATGCAGCTTGTTTTCTATATTCATTACAGGCTCATACTTCGAAGTCTTTAACCATTCCTTCCATGCCTTTTCGCTTTCAGGCGTCAACAGGTTCTCTTTTTTAAACCCGTTGGCCAGTGCAAACTGAAAAGCACCTTCGCCCACCAGCACCACGTGCGGTGTTTTTTCCATTACCAGCCGTGCAACCGATATTGGATGCATTATATTTTCAAGACACATTACCGAACCGCAATTGTAATTTTCATCCATGATACAGGAATCGAGCGTAACACGGCCATCACGATCGGGTAAACCGCCATAACCAACCGATTGATTACCGGCATCGGCCTCAGGTATTTTTACACCGGCTTCAACCGCATCCAGCGCACGGCCGCCTTTGCCTAATATGGTCCACGCTTCTGCATTGGCTGCTTTTCCGAAATCCCAGGTGGAGAGTACAATGGGTTCATTCTTTACTGTGGGATACACTTCGTCTGATTGGGCCATGATCTTTTTTCCTGTAAACAATCCTAATGATCCCAGGAACGATGTTTGTAAAAACTTCCTACGCGTTGACATGTATTTTTTAGTTAATGAGTTAACGAGTTGAAGAGTTGACGAGTTAACAAGTTGACGAATTAGCCGGTTAACTTGTTAACTTTTCAACTTACTTTTAAAAATCTAAATTAAGAGCTTATCATGAGAAAATTATTTCTTTTACTTGTCGCACTACACTTTATAGGTTTTATTAACGCTCAATATGAACAGGACTCGGCCTGGTTCAGGGAAAATTATATCAAGAAAGAATCATTAATACCCATGCGCGATGGTGTTAAGCTGTTTACAGCGGCTTACATACCAAAAGACGTAACACAAAAACATCCCATTCTCTTACTTCGCACGCCTTACTCGTGCCATCCGTATGGCGAAAACAATTTTAATCCCGCTTTCTGGGAGCGGTACTTTCGTTACTATGCAAGGGAAGGGTACGCTGTTGTTTTCCAGGATGTACGCGGCCGCTGTATGAGCGAAGGCACATTTGTAGACGTACGCCCGTTCAACCCGAACAAAAAAACAAAAGAGGATATTGACGAAGCAAGCGATACGTACGATACCATCGACTGGCTGATCAAAAATCTTGAAAATAACAATGGCAATGTAGGTGTAATGGGAATTTCCTATCCGGGTTTTTATTCAACCATGGCCGCGCTGAACGGTCACCCGGCATTAAAAGCGGTAAGCCCGCAGGCGCCGGTGACCGATTGGTTCATAGGCGATGATTTCCATCACAACGGGGCTTTTTTCCTGATGGATGCGTTTGCTTTCTATACTTCCGGTTTCGGTACGCCCCGCCCCCAACCAACCAGAAACAGGTACAAACCTGTTGTTACCATAACAAGCCAGGATAATTACAACTATTATCTCCGCACGGGATCCTTGAAAAATTTCATGGCGCTTACACGCGACAGCCTGCCATTCTGGAAAGACCTGTATGCACATCCCAATTACGATGCATGGTGGCAGGCGCGCAACGTAAGGAATTTTGTAAACAACGTACCAGAAGGCACCGCCACCCTGGTAGTAGGCGGAACATTTGATGCCGAAGATTGTTTTGGCGCATGGCGCACCTATGAGGCAATAGAGAAAAAAGCAAAGAATAATAACCGGATCGTAATGGGGCCCTGGTATCATGGGCAATGGTCTTCAACCAATGGCACCCACCTGGGTAATGTACAGTTTGGCAGCAACACCAGCATCTGGTACCAGAACAATATAGAAATGCCTTTCTTTAACTATTACCTGAAAGGCAAAGGCAACCTGTCGAAACTGGCGGAAGCTACCGTATTCTTTACCGGCGCCAATGAATGGAAACAATATGAAACATGGCCCCCTGCCGATAAAAAAGACGAAGCCATTTACCTGCAGCCGGGTGGTAAACTGGGCTGGAACAAGCCTGCCGCCAAAAGCAGTTTCACCGAATACACCAGCGATCCGGCGCATCCGGTGCCATATACTGAAAATGTACACGCTACGCGTACCCGCGATTATATGACCGATGATCAGCGTTTTGCTTCGCGCCGCACCGATGTACTAAGTTTCGAGACCGATGTACTTGAAAACGACTTAACATTGGGTGGAACCGTTGTAGCCGACCTGCTCACCAGCATCTCAACAACCGATGCCGATTTTGTAGTGAAGGTAATTGATGTGTTTCCCGATGATTTCAAATACGCCGGCGCCAGTGTTAACCAATCGCGCGATGCAGGCGGCGCCGTTCCCATGGGCGGTTACCAGATGCTGGTGCGCGGTGAAATTATACGCGGCCGGTACCGCAACAGCTTCAGTGCACCCCAGGCATTTAAACCCAATAAAATTGAACGGGTAAAATTTGAAATGCCCGATGTGGCCCATACATTCAAAAAAGGCCACAAACTGATGATACAGATCCAGAGCAGCTGGTTCCCGCTGGCCGATCGCAACCCGCAGAAATTTGTAAACATCTACGAGTGCAGCGACAGCGATTTTCAAAAGGCGGTTATAAAGATATATCACGATGGAACCAATAGTAGTAATGTAGTACTTCCCGTGTTGAAATAGATGTTTGAGTTATCAAGTTGACAAGGAATACAGGCTGACAAAGCAATTCGGGCGTCCCGATCGGTCGGGACGCTTTTTTTATGCAGCATTGCGAGCCAGGGTATAATAAGGCTACCCCCTTTTAACGTCTCAACTCTTCAACCTACACCCGCGCATTCGCGAACTCCCCCCATAATCGGGCTTTTCACCTTGTCAACTTATTAACTTGTCAACTTTTCACCCTATATTGCAGGCTCACGAGCTTATAACCGCGCACACGTCTCTCAACACTTAAAACCAGGCTGAATACACAGCAAGGTGTACTTCATTTATTTTCATTACAAAACACCCGTTACTGACACTATTTAGTGCCAGGGGTATTAACATTTTACACGATATGAAAAAAGTTTGGTTTATTGCCTTTTTGTTCCTGACAATCAACAGCTATGCTCAGGTAAACATTATTCCTCAACCCGCCGAGTTAAAAATGCCGGAATCTGCCGGCACTTTCAAAATAACGGCGAAAACACCCATTGTTCTGGAGGGCTCAGGCCTTGAAAACTCAGCCCGTTTTCTAAACGATTACCTGAAACAGGTGTATGGTTTTACCTTACCTGTAGTTAAGAAAGCAGGCGCAACGCCCGGCATCCGCCTCAATTTCGACCGGCTCGATCATCCCATTCCCGGCGCCTACAATATGGAAGTAAGCGCAAAAGGCGTTTACATCGGCGGCGATAATGCCACCGGCACCTTCTATGGCGTGCAAACCCTGCTTCAGTTATTGCCAACAACAAAAGCCACCTCACTGCCTGTAGCTTATTTAACCATAAAAGATTATCCGCGTTTTCAATACCGCGGTCTTCATTTAGATGTAAGCCGTCATTTCTTTCCGGTAAGTTTTGTAAAACGTTACATCGATTATATCGCGCTGCACAAGATGAATTACTTTCACTGGCATTTAACAGATGACCAGGGCTGGCGCATCGAGATCAAAAAATATCCCAACCTTACCAAAGCAGGCGCCTGGCGCAATGGCACCATCATAGGCCACCACCCCGGTACAGGTAACGACAGCATTCGTTATGGCGGGTTCTATACTCAAAAAGAAGTAAAGGAAATAGTTGATTATGCTGCCAAACGCTATATAACCGTATTGCCCGAAATTGAAATGCCCGGTCATGCTTCCGCAGCCCTTACGGCCTATCCTTACCTGGGTTGCACGGGCGGCCCCTATGAGGTGCAGCAAACATGGGGTGTGTTCAACGAGGTGTTCTGCGCAGGTAACGATTCGGTATTTACATTCCTGCAAAATGTACTCGATGAAGTAATGCCTTTATTCCCTTCAAAGTACGTGCATATTGGCGGTGACGAATGCCCTAAGGAAAGCTGGAAGAAATGTCCCAAATGCCAGAAGCGGATGACCGATAACA
>CBIHPC010000243.1:0-9331 GCA_966211305.1 uncultured Niastella sp. | reverse complement strand
TATTACCATTCTGGTAGATGTTATTGGCTGGGGATTGATTATTCCTGTAATGCCCAACCTTATATCTGAGCTTTTACATATACCGGCAGGTGAAACCAGTAAATATGGCGGCTGGTTGGTAACGGTATATGCGCTTATGCAATTTTTGATAGCTCCTTTATTGGGCGCTTTAAGCGACAGGTATGGCCGCCGGCCTGTGCTGCTGTTTTCATTATTTGGTTTTGGGATCGATTATTTGTTTATGGCCTTTGCCCCAACATATGCCTGGCTGTTCGTTGGCCGGGTTATTTCAGGCATAACGGGCGCCAGTTTTACAACGGCCTCTGCCTACATCGCCGACATAAGCGACGCCGATAACAGGGCGAAGAATTTTGGAATGATAGGTGCGGCATTTGGACTGGGATTTATTATTGGTCCGGTTATAGGTGGTTTGTTAGGCGGCTTTGGATTGCGTGCACCCTTTTACGCTGCAGCAGTTTTGTGTTTGGTGAATTGGTTATACGGCTATTATGTTTTACCCGAATCACTCGATAAAGCGCACCGCCGCCAATTCGAATGGAAACGTGCATACCCGTCAGGTGCGCTAATGCAATTGAAAAATTATCCCGGCATAAGCGGCCTGGTGTTTTCGATGGTCCTTGTATATATTGCCGCCCACGCCGTGCAAAGCAACTGGAACTATTTTACCGTGTACAAATTCAACTGGAGTGAAAGAATGATCGGTTTTTCGCTGGGTGTTGTAGGGGTGCTTGTGGCGCTTGTACAAACCTGGCTGATGGGGAAGGTGCATCCAATATTAGGTAATACCAGAAGCATTTATATAGGGCTTTTATTGTATTCTGCAGGAATGTTCCTGTTTGCATTTGCCACCGAATCGTGGATGATGTTTGTTTTTTTAGTACCTTATTGCCTCGGTGGTATTGCAGGGCCGGCATTACAGGCTACCATATCGAGCCATGTGCCGCCGAATGCGCAGGGTGAATTACAGGGTATACTTACCAGTTTGATGAGTTTAACGTCAATAGTTGGCCCATTGTTAATGACACAGCTTTTTAATTATTTTACAAAGAAATCGGCTCCTATAGAGTTTGCCGGCGCGCCATTTGTTTTGGGCGGTGCGCTGATGCTGTTGAGCGCCTTGTTTGCATACCGTTCTTTATATAAAGAAAAACAAATAATACAGACATCAAAATGAATTTACTTGGTAATATCATTTGGCTGGTATTTGGCGGCTTTATGGCGGCCATTGGATATGTAGTAGGCGGTTTCGTCCTATGCATTACGATCATCGGCATTCCCTGGGGTTTGCAGTGTTTCAAACTGGCCGGTGTGGTATTATGGCCTTTTGGTAAAAGTATAGTACCCAAACAGGGTGGCGAAGGATGCCTGCCGCTATTATTTAATATAATCTGGCTGTTATGTGGCGGACTGTATACGGCAATTATTCATTTAGTGTTTGCCGCCATTTTTTATATCACCATCATTGGAATTCCTTTCGGCCGCCAGCATTTGAAATTAATGGAACTGTCCCTGTTACCATTCAGCAGGAATGTAATAGGATAGGAATGTTAATTCATTTTTAAAAAACCTGCGATCAATAAATAACCCCGAACACATTTCCGTTCTTAACCGTATTGCTTCTGGCTAGTAAATTAAGATGCTCGGCTAACGTATTTTTACGATCCCGGCAAATGGCAGGTATATATCATGCTTAATTAATTACTGTAACTGCCTGACTTTAAAATGAAATAAAAAAGTCATACGTTAAAACACCGCCGGGCATTGTTTTTGCGCTAACAAGCCGCTTGACAAAACCGGCAATTAAACTTATATGTTTACACACAGGGATTGGGGCATTGCTTTTTCACTTATGGCCATTTTGATTGTGGCGGTAATTGTATTGAGCAGTTTGAACCTTTCTTTACCGGGCGAAAAAGCACCCCAGGCAAAAAAAGATTCAACTGAAAAAATAATTCCGCGCCGGTTTGGCCTTCCGCTCGATTCATTTAATGTTACCGAAAGCGTTATTCAGCGCAATGAATACCTTGCTTCCATACTGGAATTATATAATGTAGATACCAATACGATCTCGAGGCTGCAGACAAAATCGAAATACGTTTACGATGTACGTAAAATGAAAGCCGGTGCGCAATACACCGTGTTTGCATCAAAAGACACTACACATAAAGTATGTTATTTCGTTTACCAGCCTAACGCTATTGATTATGTTATGTACGACCTGCGCGATTCGGTAAAAGTGGTTGCCGGAAAAAGACAGGTGACCGCCCGGCTGGAAACAGCTTCAGGCATTATCGACGGATCGGTATATGAAACATTTAAAAGATCGGGCATCGACCCTGCGCTGGCGATGAAAATGGCCGACCTGTACGCCTATACGGTAGATTTTTATTCAATACACGATGGCGACTATTTCAAAATATTATACGAACAGCGGTATATAAAAGATGAACCGGTTGAAACAGGCGCTATTCAATCGGCTGTGTTTTCGCATAACGGTGAAAAGTTCTATGCCTTTTATTATAAATCCGATACAACGGAGGCAGGCGACTATTATGATGAAAAGGGAAAAAGCCTGCGTAAATCGTTTTTAAAGGCGCCTCTTAAATTCAGCCATATAACTTCAGGTTATTCATTAAGGCGTTTTCATCCTGTACAAAAAAGATGGAAAACGCATTTGGGTACAGATTATGCAGCGCCTGAAGGAACGCCTATTATCGCTACCGGTGATGGGGTTGTTATTGAATCGGAGTTCACTAACAACAACGGTAATTTCGTTAAGATCAAACATGATGATACCTATTCAACCCAATACCTGCACATGACCAAACAGGCGGTTCGCGCCGGTCAAAGTGTACGGCAGGGACAGGTAATAGGATACGTGGGCAGCACCGGGTTGGCTACCGGCCCGCACGTATGTTATCGCTTCTGGAAAAACGGTAAACAGGTCAACCCGCTTCAGCAAACATTTCCTCCTTCGGTTCCTTTACCCGATTCCGTAATGCCCCGCTTTGCAGACTATGTACTTAAACAACAACAACAGCTCAATACGGTTAATATGGGTGTTGTGCAAACACTCTCAATGAATTAACAGGTTGTTTCGAACACACATCATTAAATGGCATAAGCTTTGCCCGCCTTGGGCGCAATAAACTAAACTACCTTTAAACATGAAAAAAAATGTTTTAGCCCTGACCATGTTGCTTATACTTGGTATGAGTACGCAAGCCCAAAGAAAAATTATGACCGTTGGAATAAAAGGCGGACTTAATATCTCAGACGTTGCAGGTTTCAATGGTGATAACAGGTTGAGCGGGCATGTGGGCGTTATTTTAAATGGCCGCCTCAGTTCGCAATGGAGCGTTCAACCCGAGTTGTTGTATTCAGGACAGGGTCAGCAATTTATTTCTTTAGGCGATGAATATACGCTGGCGCTGAGTTACCTGCAATTGCCGGTGATGTTCCAGTTTCATCCCATAAAAAAGTTTTATTTAGAATTTGGTCCGCAATTAGGTTTTATGCTGGCAGCAAACTATAAAAACGATGACGATAAATGGGAAGGAGACCAAAACTTCAAAAAGGTAGATATCGGCCTTGGTTTCGGCGTTGGCATTCAGGCTACCCGCAGTGTAGGTTTTTATGCGCGCTACAACCTGGGATTAGCTGATATTTCGAAAAACAATCTGCCCGATTATACGAACCGCGTTGGTCAAGTTGGTGTTTCTTTCAGGTTTAAATAATTCAGAACGGCTGGCATTACAGCTGCCCGTTACAACATAGAGTGGGTTTCGGCCGGTTGGCTGAGGCCCACTCTTTTTTATTTGCAGGCGATATCTCAATTGCGCTGTTTTAATTCTTCCAACACATGCATGCCCGGACCTTATTTGATCCAGCGTTCAAAAAATTCCCAGGTGCGTAACATCTGGTCTATACGTTGACGGTTATCGCCGCTGCGGGTAATTTCATGGGTAGCGTTGGGATGCCGTACATATTCAACGGGGCGGCCCAGGACTTTCAGGCTGCGGTACAACATTTCGCTTTCTACAAAACCGGTACGGCGGTCATTGTCGCCGTGAAAGATGATATATGGCGTTTTGATGTTCTGTACATAAGTAATGGGCGATTCACGTTGCAGATTCGCTTTTGCGGCAGCTTCCCAGGGATAACCGCCAAAATAATTGGGTACCAGCCGCCAGGCATTGCCTTCGCCGAAGAACGTGCTTAGATCGTATACACCCCGCTGTGAGCAGGCAGCTTTAAACCGGTGATCATGTGCAATGATCCAGGCCACCAGGTAGCCGGCATATGATCCGCCGGTGACTACCATTTTCGAGGTGTCGATCCACCCTTCTTTAACTGTTTTGTCCAATGCGGTCAATACATCGCCTGAAGGGCCCCTGCCCCAGTCGTTGATATTTGCGCGAAGGAATTTTTCGCCATACCCGCCACTGCCGCGTGGATTGCAATACACAACGCCATACCCTTTACTGCAAAAGAACTGGTATTCGTGCCACATAGAGCTTTCGCCGGGGCCCCACATTGCTGAAGGGCCGCCATGAATTTCAAGTACCATAGGATATTTTTTGCCGGGTGTATAATTAGCCGGTTTCATCATCCAGTACTCGATGGTCATTCCCTTATCGTTGGTAAATGTTTTTTTCTCCGGGAATGAAAGTTGTTTGGTTTGCACCCAGTCGTAATTGAAGCTGCTGATGCGTTTGGCATTCTTTGCGCTGCCGTCGGCCAGGTATAATTCAAAAGGATTGGCCACTTCTGTTTTAACAAAAACCAGTTTGTTGTTGACGACATCAAAACTGCTGATGCCCGAATTATAATCGGTTAATTGTTCAACCTGTTTGGTTTTTACATTCACCCGGTAAAGGGGAAAACCACCATTGCCGGGAGCGGTGATGTATAAATAATTTTCATCCCGGCTCCAGGTAATATTGGCTTTTGAGCGATCGAACGGAATATAGATGATCTCTTTTTCTGACCCGTTCACTGGCATAACAGCCAGTTGCGGCACCCGTACAAACGAGGTTTCGGAAACCTGAAAAGCCATCCATTTGCCCGAAGGGGAAATGGTTGGTGAAGAATACACCATTTTATCTTTTCCAATGATCCTGCGCAAACCACTGCCATCTGCATTGGCAATATAGATCTCGTTTTCCAGCGCCCTGTTGGGATGTTGCAGTGAATCGATATGTGCCGATAGAACAAGCTGTTTGCCATCTGGTGTATAACCTGCGCTGGCAAAAGAATAAAATCCATGCGTTACCGCCACCGGCGAATCGCCGGGTTGTGTGCCGGTAACGAAGAAATGAATAAAGCCAAGGTCGCCATTGATATTGAGCTCATCCTGAAAATTGAGTTTATTGATGACCCTTGCTTTTTTATCGGTTACGTTATTGTTGAGGTAGGCTCTTACTTCTTCAAGTGACCCATCGGGGTTGGCTTTTGCAGTTAATGGCCTGAGTTGTTCATTACGATCGAACCCTGGTTTTTCGTAAGGCCACACGGGAATTTTTCCTTCGGGGTTCAAAACAGAATCCTTTATAAGATCGGCCATGGGAATGTTGCTGGCAAACAGTATTTGTTTTCCATCGGGACTCCATCTGGGCGCACTGGCGCCATATTTATATTTCGTCAATTGCCTGGCCTCGCCGCCATCGAGGGAGAGCAGGAAGATCTGGGCTTTTCCATCAGCGGCCCGGGTGAAGGCCAGTTGTTTTCCATCGGGGCTCCAGGCAGGTTCTGAAGCGTTATCGCGGGTGGTCAGTTGCCGGGGAGCTGAACTGCCATCGGTGAAAACCATCCAAAGCCGGGTAACGTACCTGTAATCCCATTTGCTGTCGCCATCATTTTCTATTTCGGTCACCGTAAATGCGGCCCTGCTTCCATCGGGCGATAGGGTCACATTGCCGATAGATTTGATTTTAAGCATATCCGTAACGGAAACAGGTTGTTTGTCTTGCGCGCATACCGAAACAGAAATGAACAAACAAATTAAAAATGCGAGCCTTTGCATGCGATGGATTTTAGGCGTTGAATGTACGAATTCAGCCTTATTTCTGCCTTTAAAATCAACAAATTATGACCGGCGGTCACCCCTTTGTCATATTAACGTTCCATGCTATTAATATTCCTTGTTCAATGTTTGTTATTCCGATAATTTTGCAGTAATAATATAACTATGAGTGAAACTACAGCGCCCGCTCTGACGCCAAAGGATTTTGCCACCGACCAGGAAGTACGCTGGTGCCCCGGTTGCGGCGACTATTCAATTTTGGCACAGGTGCAAAAGATTATGCCGGGTTTGGGTATTCCTAAGGAGAACATCGTTATCATTTCAGGTATCGGCTGCAGCAGCCGTTTCCCCTATTATATGAACACGTATGGTATGCACTCGATCCATGGCCGTGCTACAGCCATTGCCAGTGGATTGAAAGCTACCCGTCCTGAATTGAGTGTTTGGATCGTTACGGGCGATGGTGATGGATTGAGCATTGGTGGTAACCATACCATTCATTTGCTGCGCCGCAATTTCGATGTGAATGTAATGCTCTTCAATAACCAGATCTACGGGTTAACAAAAGGCCAGTACTCGCCAACATCGGAAGAAAATAAAGTAACCAAGTCAACGCCATTCGGCAGCATCGATCATCCGTTCAACCCGCTGGCATTGGCGATGGGGGCAGATGCTACGTTCATTGCCCGTTCAATGGACCGCGATCCCAAACACCTGCAGGAAGCATTGATAAGAAGTCATAAACATAAAGGCGCTTCCTTCCTGGAGATCTATCAAAACTGTAACATCTTTAACGATGGTGCATTTGAAGTGTTTACTGAAAAGGCAAGCAAACCCGATAACACGCTTTTCCTCGAACATGGCAAACCACTTGTGTTTGGCGCCAAACAGGATAAAGGCATAAAGCTGGAAGGTTTCAAACCTGTGGTTGTTGATCTGAACGCGGGCGCTTCTGTAAACGATCTGTGGGTTCACGATGAAAGAGATTTCTACAAAGCGCAAATACTTGTGCGGATGTTCGATGATCCCCGTTTACCCGATCATTTGCCCCGTCCGTTCGGTGTGTTTTATGAAACCGACCGTCCCTGTTATGAAGATGGCATGCAAATGCAAATAGATGAAGTGATGGCGAAAGGAAGAGGAGACCTGGACAAACTGTTGCGCGGAAAAGAAACCTGGACCATTGCCTGATCCTTAGATTCTGCCCGGTACTATGGGCATTTCCATTGCGAAACGAAAATACCCAGTTACCAGTGCGGGTGTTTTGGTATAGAAAGATGACGGTAATCAGTAATTGAAATTTCTTCCCGGTAAATTATAGATAGCCTTCCCCTAAAATGGGCGGGCTTTTTTATTTTCAGCATTTACAACCCCTGTAAAAAAAGGAGCCAGCGATGGATATCGCCGGCCTGTGCTTACCTCTGAAACCACAAAAAGAAAGAAGTTAAGCTATCTGTTGTTATATAATAATTTAATTGAAGCTGGGGTTCAATGGATGATGGACAAACCAGGTATCACACTGCAGAGGAAGGAAATGCATCGGCGCATGCCGGCAAAAAGGCTTTTTGCATGCCTGGGCGAATCCCTACTTCTACGATTAGTATATTAGAAAGTTGACTGCTGATACAGGAGTAAAAGCAGTTAGTTTCAGTTATTGGTACAATCTTTTATTTGCAGTTTCTAAGCACAAAGGATCAGCAGCACGATAAACAGAGATATAATTAAAAAGGGTGGCGGACAATTATGGTACGAACAAGTGAATATCCGTACTTAAAAAAATTATTTATGATTTAAATGGGAAATTGGAGGGTTAACGGAAATTGGATGGTTGGAAAACCGGAGATTGGATTAGAACATCAGAGTGCGCTGCCGGTGAGAATATTACTTCAGCACATAGCCCGGTAAAAATAAAGACTGTTTTGTTAAAAATCAATATTTTTCTTAAAATTTTTTAATGTCAGCGTTTCTTAAATGTTTTCTTAAGTTCGATCAAATGATAATTAAAAAGTCCATCTTTTTTTATCTGGCATCAAAAGCGTCCAATTCTTTTTCGGCGGCCTTCAAAAGACTTGTTTTTTTGTACTCGTACCACCATTTGGGCGCCGTTCTTTTCATCAGCGTATCGATATTGCGCATTCCAAACAGGTTCCAGGCTCCTTTGAGCTTGCCGCCGATAGAGGATTGTAAAGCTCTAAGGCTCATGGCAAAACCGCTATCGAGGTATTCCATGTGATGCCAGTAACCGGCGGGCATGAAGAGGGTATCGCCATGGTTGAGGATCACTTCATAACCCCGGGCCAGTTTCAATGCGGGGAACTGGGTATAATCGGGTTTGTTTTCCTGATCATAGTTAGAAAAATCGGCCAGGCTCAATACCTCGAAAGGCTTACGGTAAAGCTTATGTTGTTCTTCGAAAGGGAAAAGAAGCACTTTTTTGCGGCCAGCAAACTGGGTATGCAAAATGTGCGACATGTCAATGTCGAAATGCATATGGGTTATGCTGGTGGCCCCGCCCACAAACAACATGGGGTATTTTTTCACGAATCCTTTCAACAAATGGTCGGGCCAGGTGAAATCCTGTGTTAACTGTGGTGCATGATCAAAAATATTAAAAAGGAAAATACGCCAACCTGCAGGTCCCTTGCTGATCATATCAACATATTCACCAAAGGTCTTGTAATCATCGGCGGTGTTGATTGGTGTGTAGGCGTCGCTTTTAACGTTATTGTACAGCCCAACTCTTTTACTGCCTACAATTTCCTTGAAATATTGCCAGTTCCATTTGGTATAGGCCGGCCAGTCATGTGCCAGGCTGGAAATAACAACTGGTTTCAGCGGCATGTAAAAATACTGCTGAAAGTCTTCTGCGCTGATCTTATCTACGCGGTCAACATGTTGTAGCTGCATGAAAAAAGTTTGCACAAATTTAATATTAAAATCATGCCCACTGTATAAAGGGGTAAGGATTACATAAACGGCTTTAACATTTTTATAAAATATGAAATGTGAGGCCCGGGCGCACATTTTGCCGTTAGAGTTATGTGGCTTACATTAAAAATTTTAATTTGCCGATATGTTGTTACATCTTCATCCTGAAAATCCACAACCGCGAAACATTTCTACAATCATAAATGTTTTGTCGAAAGGCGGAATAATTATTTATCCCACCGATACGATCTATGGTTTGGGTTGCGATATTTTTCAGCACAAAGCGATTGAGCGCATTTGCCGTATCAAAAATATCGATCCGCAAAAGGCGCAGCTTTCCTTTGTATGTTACGACCT
>CBIHPC010000242.1:0-9345 GCA_966211305.1 uncultured Niastella sp. | reverse complement strand
CTGGCCAAAACGCTTATCGATATCGGGTTCGAGCACAAACATGTATTACTGATCATGGACGAACCTACCAACCACCTCGATATTGAAATGGTGGAGTGGCTCGAAAACTATCTCGATCAGCAGAACGTAACCCTGCTGCTGGTTACCCACGACCGCTATTTTCTTGATTCGGTATGTAATGAAATATGGGAACTCGACGGCAGCGAACTGTACGTTTACAAAGGCGATTATGAAAACTTCATAGAAAAGAAAGCGGCCCGCCAGGAAAGCGAAGCGGCATCTATTGAAAAAGCACGTAACACCTATCGCAAAGAACTGGAATGGATGCGTAAGCAGCCAAAGGCCCGTACCACTAAAAGCAAAAGCCGCCAGGATAATTTCTATAAAGTAGAGGCCAGGGCCAAACAGCGTTTGGAAGACAACCAGCTCGAGCTGCAGATGAAGATGAACCGCCTGGGCGGAAAAGTGATAGAGCTTAAAAAAGTATACAAAAGCTATGGTGAAAAACCGATCCTCAGGGGTTTTGATTACACCTTTAAAAAAGGCGAGCGCATTGGCGTAGTAGGTAAGAACGGGGTGGGCAAATCGACCTTCCTGAATATGCTGCAGGGCCTTGAACCTGCAGATAGCGGTAAAATAAATATTGGCGAAACCGTAGTATTTGGGAACTACAGCCAACAGGGCCTGGTGATCAAAGAAGATATGCGGGTGATCGAATTTGTAAAAAGTATGGCGGAAAGCTTTCCGCTCGCCAGTGGCGGAAGTTTAAGCGCCGCACAGTTCTTACAATTATTCCTGTTTCCGCCTGAACAACAATATACCTACATCTCCAAACTAAGCGGTGGAGAAAAAAGAAGATTGCACTTATTATCCATTCTTTTCCGCAACCCGAACTTCCTGATCCTCGATGAGCCTACCAACGACCTCGACCTCCCTACCCTCGGGGTGCTGGAGAATTTCCTGAGCGAATACCCGGGCTGTTTACTGATCGTTTCGCACGACCGGTATTTTATGGACCGGCTGGTTGATCACTTATTCGTATTTGAAGGCGAAGGCGTGGTACGCGATTTCCCCGGTAACTACTCGCAGTACCGGATATGGTTAAAGGAAAAAGAAGAAGAAGAAAAAACAGAGGTAAAAACCGAAAAGCCGGAAATAAAGGCCGCTGCTACGGCAAAAGAGCCTGAAAAGCGGAAAATGTCGTACAAGGAAAAACGCGAGTTTGAACAACTGCAACAGGATATTGCCAACCTCGAAAAGGAAAAGCAAACCATTACCGGGCAATTGAACAGCGGTTCACTGCCCTTCGATCAGTTACAACAATTATCGGTTCGCATAAACGAGATCACCAATCTGCTCGATGAGAAAGAGTTGCGTTGGCTGGAACTTAGTGAAATTGAAGCATAGTACTTGCCGTTAATTCATTCATCTATAAACGCTGTTACACGGTACAGGTTGCAGGTTACAGGAATAGGTAAAATAGCATCCGGCTTCGCTGGTATTCCCCTGTAACCTGGAACTTGTAACCTGCTCCATGCTCCCATTGCCCATTGACTATCGCCACTCAACCATCAATTTTTCCCAATCCCCCTCAAGTCTGCTATTTTTGAACTCCAACAAAAAACACACTATGAGAAGGATGCTCCTGGTAATGGCTTTGACTGGCGCTACTGCGGTTTCGGCACAAAAAATAGCCGACCCAAAGCCATTTGCCGCCACCATCACCCCCGACGATCTTAAGAAACACCTGTTCATTGTAGCAGGCGCAGAAATGCAGGGCCGGGAAACCGCCAGTGAAGGACAACGTAAAGCAGCTGCTTATATTGAAAACCAGTTTAAAACATTGGGACTGCTACCCGGCAACAAAGACAATTTTCAGGCCGGCTTCCCGGTATACCAGGATTCATTGATAAGTTCTTTTATAGAGGTGAATGGCAAACGCTTTGAGGGAACGAAAGATTTCCTCATCAACCTCAGCCAGGCCAACACCAGCACTATGATGAGCAGTGAAGTTGTTTTTGCAGGTTATGGTATCAGCGACAGTACCCGCAACGATTATAAAGACATCAACGTGCAGGGAAAAATTGTGCTGGTGATGCAAAGCCCAACCAGTTCGTCGGGCGGCAATAGCGTTCGTATTCGAACAAGCCCGTTTATGATCATGAGAGATGCGCAAAAGAACGGGGCCGCAGCCGTTTTACTGGTGCAAAGCATGGTTATGCGCCGCGGCGCGCCGCTTATTAAGGGCCCGCTTTACCAGGAAGCGTACAAAAAGAGTATTCTCCCCAATACATACATGATTACGGAAGACGTTGCCAGGGCCATCATGGGTGCCGAATTTGAAGCTGCGAAAGAAGCTATAAAGAATGGAAATCCGCAGCCCAAAACTTACCAGGCCGATGTAAAGCTCGATTTCAAAAAGAATGTGAACGAGCTCAACAGCACCAATGTGATCGGTTATCTTGAAGGCAGCGATAAAAAAGATGAGTACGTTTTTATTACAGCGCATTATGACCACCTTGGCAAACGCGGTGATTCAGTGATCTATTTTGGCGCCGATGACGATGGTTCAGGAACCGTAAGCATACTGGAACTGGCAGAAGCGTTCGTAAAAGCAAAAGCCGCCGGCAAAGGCCCGCGCCGCTCCATTGTATTCATGACCGTTTCAGGAGAAGAAAAAGGTTTATGGGGCTCAGAATATTATAGCGATCATCCGCTGTTCCCACTCGATAAAACAACCGTTGACCTCAACATCGATATGATCGGCCGTACTGATCCCAAACGTAAAGGCGACAGCTCAAATTATGTGTATGTGGTGGGCGACGATAAGCTCAGCTCCGATCTGCGCCCCATCAGCGAGGCCATGAATAAAAAATACACGAAGCTCGAACTGGATTATAAATACAATGCACCCAATGACCCCGAGCGTATTTATTTTCGCAGCGACCATTATAATTTTGCGCGTAAAGGAGTGCCCATTATCTTCTATTTCAATGGTACACACAAAGATTATCATCAGCCCAGCGATACACCCGATAAGATCGATTATAAACAAATGGCAAAAAGGGCACAACTGGTATTTTATACCGCCTGGGAAATGGCCAACCGCAACGAGATGCTGAAAAGAGATATTCCGCTCACTCAATAGTTATTAGTTGTAAGTTGTAAGTAAATCCCGTTCGGGCTCAGCCGGAACGGGATTTACGTTTTAACGTGTGAACTGTGAACTAAAAACTATCCAAAGCAACCCGCCCCAAAACAGACTCGTATACCTTATTACAAAAGCTTATTCAAAACAATATATATGAAACGATTACTGCCCGCACAGGTAGCAGGAATGCTATTGCTTGCTGCTGTGTTTCAAAGTTGTGAGCACGATAAAGACGATGGCCCTACTACGGTAAAGAAATGGAATATCGACATAAAAGCCATCTATGAAGTTCCTGCGCCTGCAGGCCGAAATGAAGAAGGGGAAGCTACCATCGAACTGCTTTCCGACAACTCCCTGAAGTTTGATCTGCACATTCACAACCTTTCAGCCAGCGATAACCTCACCAATGCACATATTCACAACGGCAACGCCGGCACATCAGGCGGCATTCTTATTCCCTTTAATCCTACGTTCAACGGGGCCGGATCGAGCGGCAAGGTAACCGGATTACGGCAGGGTCAGATAGATTCATTACTGGGTTATCCTGTGTATGTAAATGTACATAGCAAAGAAGTACCGGCAGGTTTGGCACGCGGACAGCTTGATAAAAAGATCGTATATGCCCAGGATATTACATTGCTGGGAACCAATGAAGTGCCACCGGTAACCACTACCGCAACCGGCAAAGCCATCTTACGGCTTACCGATGACAAAGTATTGTATTCGGTTGTTACGGTTAGCGATCTCGAAAGCAACGACACACTAACAGTAGCCCACATACACCCGGGCGCCGCCGGCACCAATGGCTCACCGCTTATTTTCCTTTGTAATAATCTGAGTGATTTTGGCGTGTTGAAGATCTCTACCCCGCTCACCGATGCCAATTATAACCAACTTTTAAATGATCCTATGTATGTAAATGCGCATTCACGCCGTCATGGGCCGGGACTTGTGAGAGGGCAGATAAGGTAATGTGATAATGTGCTAATTCGATGATGTGATGATTTGATAATGCTTCACAATCGTACAGTCCCTATAAAATCGAAGCTAACGCGAAAGCGTCCAGCCAGGCTGTATTCAATTAGCACATTAGCAAAATTTGTCTTTTAATTCACCATGATCACTTTACGTTAACAGCATTATTTTTTCAACTTAAAACAATATCGGAACAGCTTCCCCTCGAAATCAAACGGCGTGGTAGCCCTGGTGATATCTTTTATCTCAGGCGTATCGATACTGCCTTTATCAAGCTCAAACTTGCGGTAATTTGTGCTGAAATAGATCACGCCGCCGGGGGCCAGTGCCTGCAATGTTTTATTCAGCAGTTCCGCATGATCGCGTTGAATGTCGAGAAAATCTTTCATCCGTTTGCTGTTGCTGAATGTGGGCGGGTCCATAACCACCAGGTCGAACGAAGCGGGTGCAAGCTGATCGAGGTATTGTTTAACATCGGCATGAACATAGTGATGTTTCTTTTCATCAAAGAAATCATTCAGCCGCATATTTTCTTCAGCCCATTGTAAATAGGTTTTCGACAGGTCAACAGATGTTACGCCGGCGGCGCCGCCCGCGGCTGCATAAACTGAAAAAGAACCGGTATAACAGAACAGGTTTAACACCCGCTTTCCTTTTGCCTCATCACGCACCATGCCACGCGTAATCCGGTGATCGAGAAAAAGACCGGTATCGAGGTAATCGCTCAGGTTCACTTTAAATTTCAGCCCGGCTTCCTCTACAATAAAATTAGCGCCTTCCGTACCAACGCGCTGGTACTGCCCCAGCCTGCCGGGTTTGCGTTGCCTTTCTTTGATGTAAACATTTTCAACAGGCATTTCAAGCACATCGCAGATCAGCACAATGCATTCTTCCAGCCAGGCTTCATGTTCAGCTTCCGCCATTTCAAATTTCCGTTTGTATTCTGCCAGGTATAAATTATCGCCATAACGCTCGATACAAAGGGCAAATTCAGGAAGATCATGGTCATAGATCCGGTAACAGGCAATGCCCTGCCGCCTGGCCTGTTTGCCAATATGCCGGTACACTTTAGTGAGCCGGTTACGAAACATTTCGAACTTTTCGGGAAACATGGGAGCAAATGTAGTTGAAAAGTTGACTTGTTGATTGGTTCACGAGGGAACAACATCAAAACCGAATAACTGAACAACTTTATTCTTCCAATCTCTTTTTCAACCAAAAAAAACCTGCAGCCGTTGCAAAACTCATGGCCCCCAACACCCACCACAACGCCGTAAACCCTGCGCGTTCGGCCAGTTGCGATGCCAGGAAGGGGCCGGCCGTTTGTGCAATTGACCAGGCTATAGTATATAAACCGGCGTATTCGCCCCGGTTATGATCGGCACTGCGGGAGGTCCAGAAGGTATTCATAAACGGCAGCACCAATATTTCACCCATTGTCATAACAATCATCATCAGCAGGGCCATTATATGACCGATGTGAAAGATATTCAGCATTAAATAAGCAATGCCTACCAGCATGGCGCCCCTGATAATATAAAATAAACTTGACCGCCGGTTCTCCAGTTTGAACACCAGCACCATTTCAATAATGGCGATCATGATCCCGTTCACTGCGCCAATCAACCCTATGAACTGTTCACTAAAATGAAGTTCTATTTTGTAGTAAGCATTGAGGTTAGTGAACAATTGAAAAAAACAGGTGGCGAACAGGATCGTAAGCAAAATAAACCACAGGTATATTTTATCGCGGTAAGCAGAATGCAACGGATCTTTAATGGTTTCTTTCTTTACCGGCTTTGCCTGTTTCGATGGACGTAACAAATATACCAGCAGCAAAGCCGCCATAATATTGGTGGCGCCATCTACCCAAAACAATAATTCATAACTGCGGGCAGCCAGCACACCGCCAAGCGCGCTCCCTACAGCCCAACCAAGGTTGATTGCCAACCGGTGAAGAGCATACGAACGGGTACGGGTGTTATCTTTACTATATGCCACAATGGCCGTTGAATTGGCCGGCCTGAATGCTTCATTTACCAGGCTAAGCAAATACGTGAATAAACAGATGAGGGGAAATGTTTGCATTTGCCCCAGCACCATGAATAACACACCGCCGCCCAGCAATGTAATAAGCTGCACCGGATAATAACCAATACGATCGGTAAGTTTTCCGCCGAGGAATGCACCGGTTACCGCACCAAGGCCAAACAAGGCCATAACCACACCAGCCATGCCAATGCTGTATCCTTTCGAAGCGGTGAGATAAATTGTCATGAACGGTAATACCATGGTGCCGCTGCGGTTTACCAACATAATAAACGACAGCCACCAGGTTGATGGGGACAATCCACTATAAGCATTCTTATACAGGGAAAGCGTTCTGGAGATCATGTGACTGATATATGATAAAAAAAACATCCGCCAGTTGGCGGATGCAATTTATAATAAATCTCCAAGCAGACGAGGGAAACTAACTACCAAAAACTTTTTTCAGGATATCAGAAACACGGGCGGCAGGATCTTTTCGGATCTTTTGCTCTTCCTGTGCTACCTGATAAAACATACCACTCAATGATTTTTCGGTAACATAACCGGCAAGATCAGGATTTATCTTGTTGAAAGTAGTTGGCAGTTTATTGTATGCATCGAATACCGTTTTCCAGTAAGATGTAGCTGATGTTTTTTGTAAAGCGGTATCAATTACCGGACGGAATGCAGAAGTGAGCGCAGCTACAGTTTTACCACGAAGATAACCGGTTGCAGCAGTGTCGCTTCCTTTAAGAATGTTGAGTGCATCTGTGATGCTCATGCTGGTAATCGCATTCACAAAAATAGGAGCTGCAGATTTGCTGGCTTCTTCAGCAGCGCGGTTCATAGATAAAATAGCATTGTCAACGAGTTTGCCCATACCGGCAGTGCGTAACGCTGTTTCTACTTTCTTTGCTTCGGGCGGCATCAATACTTTAATGGCGGCATTTGCAAAAAAACCATCTACCGACGATAATTTATTGGCGCTGTTCGTTGCACCAACAGACAATGCTTCTTTTAATCCGGATACAATTTCATCATTGGTCAATGAGGTTTTGCCGGAAGTGGCTTTATTCAGCACACTGCTCGCTTTCTTTAAAAAGCCGCCTTGCGCAAATGTGGTAACATTGGTAAACAGTAACAGAGGTAAAACTATTCGTTTCATAGAGATATTCATTAAATATTCAGCTAAAATAACGTGTTAAATGGTAAAAAGTTGTTAAGCCGCCTTGTTATTTATCCCACACAAACTGTTCAGCCTTAGGCATTTTCTCAAATACATGCGTCACAGTATCGGGCGGAACGGTGAGTTTGCGCTGCACTACATCCATCCACGCGCCATCAACGGTAATAATGGCAGCAACTTCACCGCCGTTTTTCGTAATGCGATGTTGTATGCTCCATCGCGAATGATCGGGCCGCGCTTTAAACAGCTCAACATCGATGGCTATTTTGTCACCCATCTTTATCTCCCGTTTAAACAAACATTCCTCGCGGAAAATAATTGGTCCAAACTGGTGCTTCAGCATAAATGCCGGTGTTAAACCATGCTCTCCTAAAAAAGAGATACGCGCGTACGCCCCAAAATCATAATATACGGAATGCCGTAAATGAAAGTTGGGGTCAAGATCAGACCAGCGAATTTCCAAAGGTTTAATATATGCACTCATAAAATATGTTAAAATTGAAGACTGTAAAATTAGCCAGTTATCGGTATTATTGGTATTTTTTCATTAGCTAATCAGCATTTGTGCGATCATTAACTGCCATCATATGCCTTACCGTCTTTTTTGCCCTACAATATGGCAAACTGGCAAGCTATTGGCAGTGCCGTTTTGCCTCCCTTTACACCTCTACGCGATGCGATTGCGTTCAACAATTACTCGATAAAGATGCCGACAGCTCACAACATCCTTCGGCCACGTTAAAAGAAAAAACAATTGAGATCACGCTGTTCCATGAACAGGCACAACAATGGCAATCACCAGCCATTCCTTTAAAACATGAAATGGCTTATACAGCAATAACACCTGCCATTCATACCGCCACTGTATTTCAACCTCCCCGAAAAACGCTGAACGCTTAACGCTAAAGGCTTAATGCCAAATACATTAAGTAAACTACCATAAGCTGCGCATCATACCGTGCGTAATTTTTATGCATTTGTGCTATTCGCGCAGGTCATTTTGCGTTATTGTCAGGCTTTCATAAGGCCGCAGTAAACAAATGCTCTCTACGCATCACGCATTCACCGTTATGAACTTTGCGTTCTGCGTTCAGCGTTCAGCGTTGCATTCATCTTATTCTTCCGAGCTGCTATGTATCATTTATCACCACTCTTAATTTAAATTTATGTACGCCATCCATATAGCCATTACAGTTATCTTTTTTCATATAATTAACGCCTGTTCCCCGAGTATGTTAGGCCATCAAACCAAACCGGTGAATATGGAAGCCACCGACAAAAAAGGCAACCTGATATTACTTGGCAAAACCACCCGCGAACGGCTGTCGCAGGCGCCATTTGATAGCTGGTACACTAAAAATTATGAGTCCTATATTGTTGATAGCAATATAGCCGCTCAGGCAAAACCATTACTCGGCAATAAACGTTTCCTGGTGTTTATGGGCACCTGGTGTGGCGATAGCCGGCGCGAAGTGCCGCGTATGTACAGGATCCTCGATTATTGCCAGGTAAAGCCGTCGCAAATACAGCTTATTAATTTGAGCAACAGCGATACGGCATATAAGCAAAGCCCCGGACATGAAGAACAGGGTTTGAACATTCGCCGCGTACCTACCCTGCTGATCTTCGAGGGTCGGCGTGAGGTAGGCCGGGTAGTAGAATCGCCCGTAACCTCGCTCGAAAAGGACATGCTGGCTATCGTATCCGGGCAGCCTTACGAGCATCGTTACAAACACCTCGCGTGCACCCAACCTGCAAATATGGCCGATACCACCAGGTTAAAGCCAGCCGCCTTATCGCGCAATACCGGTAATGCCGGCCCCGCCCGGCAATAAACCAGCGGTGAATTCGTTTCTTTCACTTACTGGTGAATTCAATCCATTCACTTACTTTTGGTGCCTAAAATATATTTAATGAAAAAATATGTGCTGTTGGCTTTAGCCTGTTTACCAGCCACTGTAATGCTGGCCCAGGCTCCAGCTAAAAAAAAGCCGGTTGCAGC
>CBIHPC010000241.1:0-9433 GCA_966211305.1 uncultured Niastella sp. | reverse complement strand
CCGATTGCCGATTGCCGATTGCCGATTATTCAAACAGCAAACCCGCGCCACCGCTTCCCGGCTGCACCCTGCCCAAATGCGCGTACGCTTTATGCGTTGCTTCGCGTCCACGGGGCGTACGTTTAAGAAAACCTTCCTGTATTAAAAATGGCTCATATACTTCTTCCAGTGTTCCGGTTTCTTCACCAACCGCGGTAGCAATGGTTGTAATACCCACCGGACCGCCCTTGAATTTGTCTACGATCGTAAGCAGAATACGGTTATCCATTTCATCGAGGCCATGTTCATCTACATTCAGCGCCCGCAAGCCATGCTGGGTAATGCCGAGGTCGATAACGCCATTACCTAATACCATGGCAAAATCGCGCATGCGGCGCAACAGCCCATTGGCAATACGCGGCGTACCGCGACTGCGGCGTGCTATTTCCCCGGCCGCATCGGAGGTTATTTTAGAGCCAAGGATCTCGGCCGAACGGTGTACGATCTTTGTCAGCGTTTCAGCAGTATAATATTCCAGCCGCGATTTAATGGCAAAGCGCGACAACAACGGCGCGGTAAGTAAACCGCTGCGGGTAGTGGCACCCACCAGGGTGAACGGGTTCAGCGTAAGTTGTATGCTGCGCGCATTGGGACCGCTATCGATCATAATATCGATGCGGTAATCTTCCATCGCGGCGTACAGGTATTCTTCCACCACCGTACTCAGCCGGTGAATTTCATCAATGAACAATACATCGCGCGGTTCCAGGTTGGTGAGCAGCCCGGCCAGGTCGCCGGGTTTTTCAATAACCGGTCCGCTGGTTTCCTTGATATTAACGCCCAGTTCATTGGCCACAATACGGCTAAGCGTGGTTTTTCCTAAGCCCGGCGGGCCATGGAACAGGATATGATCCAGGGCCTCGCCCCGCATTTTGGCGGCCTTTATAAAAATGGTCAGGTTCTCGATGATCTGCCCCTGACCCGAAAAATCATTTATTTCCCGGGGACGGATATTATTCTCAAACTCCTTATCTGCCGCAGTAAGCGTTTCCTTATTGTTATTTAAGTTGGGATTGGCCATTTGTTTGGGCTTCTTTATAAAACTAAGCAAATGTAAGCGAGTAATTCCAACATCCATACAAACATAAAAATCGCTAACTTAATAGAGCGCTATTTGAGGTTTGGGAAGAAAGATCATTTGCGTTGCAGCAATAAAAACCAGGTTTATGAAAATCGGCATCATTGGCTCCGGTGCAGTGGGCCAGAAATTGGGCACCGCCTTTTTAACTGAGCGGCATGAGGTCATGCTGGGCACCCGCAACCCCGGCAAGGATGAAGTAAAGAACTGGAAAAAGGAAAATCCCAAAGGCCAGTGCGGCACCTTTGGCGTAACCGCCCAGTTTGGCGACATACTGGTACTGGCGGTTGCCGGCGCTGTGGCCGAATCGGCCATTAAACTCAGCGGCACTTCCCACTTCAATAACAAGATCCTGATTGATGCCACCAACCCCATTAAACCGGGGCCGCCAACAGATGGCGTGCTGTCATTTTTTACCGACCTGAACGAGTCATTGATGGAACGCCTGCAACGCCAGCTACCACAGGCCCGGCTGGTAAAAGCGTTTAATAGTGTGGGTAATGCACAAATGTATAAGCCAACGGTAAAGGGCGGGCCGCCTACGATGTTCATTTGCGGAAACGACGATCATGCCAAAAAGACCGTCACTGATATACTAACATCATTTGGCTGGGAAACAGCCGATATGGGCAAGGCCACCGCCGCCCGGGCCATTGAGCCGTTATGCATCCTGTGGTGCATTCCCGGTTTCCTGCAAAATCAATGGTCGCATGCATTTAAATTATTGAAAGTAAATTAGTTCAATTATTAAGGCTAATCATGTGAAATTGAAAACGAATGCCTCATTATATTTATCAGCCACGCCCCCAATTCCAGATCAGCCATTCAGTGTTTTGCCGGTCTATGGTTCCAAACCGTCGATTTAAAAGATCAAATGGTTACGACAAATCCATTTAGCCTTTATCTTTATCGTATGAACTTCGAAACCTTTCAACAAAGTCTTGGCGCCGGTAATCCGCCTGCCGGCAGCAGCGTGTACCTTCAGTCGTTATGGTTCGATGCCAAAGGCAACTGGGACGAAGCCCATACCCTTATCCAGGACCTGACCGATAAAACCGCCGCCTGGATCCATGCCTACCTGCACCGCCGCGAAGGCGATGTTTTCAACGCCAACTACTGGTACACCAAAGCCGGTAAACGTATGCCCGGTTATGCGCTCGGACAGGAATGGGAAGAATTGGTGAAAGCTATGTTATAAGCGGGAATTGATTTGCAAAGCTTATGTCTTTGAGCAGCAGATAATATGCTTTTCACACCCGTTCAATTTTACAGATGTAACAACAAGCCTGTGCATTGCGTGCATGCAGATAAGCGATGCCGGTATTGTTTTCAAAGATGTGCGATATCAATTCATCAACATCATCATCGCCTACCAATTGGGTAAAAACCATCAACTGATCTTTGTTATACCCCACCAGCGATAAGGGAAAACTTTTCTTATTGGCTTTTATTTCGGGCGGAAAGCGATGAATGTCGGCATATTCTTCCACTTCTTCTTTATTGATAAAGACAGGGCCCGGTTGATTATAGGCGTTATCAATATCGAACGGGCTATGGCTTATCAGCAGCCGTTTATCTATTCCTTTCTCAAAGGGTTTTAACGATACCCTGCAGGGTCCTGCACCTGTGGCTGTTTGTTCAATAACGGGGTGGCCAAATTCATCTCTACCCGTTGATCGTATTTTAGCAGCATATTCTTTTGATAAAGGAACAATTTTAAACTTCGTCATCGGATGCAATTTTATAATACAAAATTGCATCGTGCAGCAGCATGCATCAACCCGATTATTGCTAAAAATGATTAACGATGTGAACTACTTACTTTATATACCGGTTGAGTTGTAAAATCAGATTGGGATCGGGACAATTGGCGAGGTATTTTTCTTTTTCAGAATATTTACAAACGCCGGGATAATCGCCTTCTTTCAGCTCCATATCGAGAATGATCTGAAAGTGCAAATGCGGCGGCCAGTGGCCATTTTCGTGCGGTTGGCCAAAATGCCCAATGGTTTGTCCGATGTTCACGTACTGACCCGCAGAAAGCGATTCTATATCGCGCAAGCTCAAATGGCCGTAAAGTGTATAAAATGGTAACCCATCGAGTTGATGCAACAGAATTAACGTTGCACCATAATCGCCGTATTGGTCGTTGAAGGCAAAGCTATGTACCATGCCGCCCATAAAAGCGTATACCGGTGTGCCCGCCGGTCCCCAGATATCAACGCCTAAATGCAACCTGCGCGGTTCTTCGCCGGGTTGTTTTGCATCAAATACGGGACTGATACTGTAAATGGTTCTGTGCTCTGCATAACCGCCTATGCCATACCGGGAGTTGTTTGCTTTTAGCTTTTGCTGAATGTGATCGCTGAAAGCCTGTTCATTACCCAGCATTTCGGGGGTAAGCTCCTTATTGGCCTGGGTAAAATCGAGCCGCAAAAATTTATCTTTTGCCTGATCAAAATCTACTACCCGGCCAAATGTAAACTGGTATTTGCGGATGATATTATCGAATGTTGCTGGCTCCAAGAGTGATAAAAATTATAATACGCTAATAATCAGGCTCCCTGTATAAACCAAATTTTAATCAGGCGACGCCGCTTTGCTAATATACAATCATCTCCCTAATAATCAATTAATAGCAATCGAAGTGCGGCCATCAGGCGGCAGTACTTTTCAACAAAAAACTGAATTTGACTTATTAAAGGTGAGCAAATTATAAAATGGCATAATTTCTGACTACCTATCTATAAACTTGAAGGGTATGGATACGTGGACGATTATATTTTACATGATACTGGCCGCAACGATTGTATCATATGCCATTCTGATGAACTACAAAAAAGATCGGAATGAGCTTGAGACTGGAGACCAGGAGGATACACAAAAAAGACAATGATCTTTTACTCCGGTCCGTTGGCTTCTACCAACTTCTCTAATGGCAACAATTCGCTGTAATTCACTTCGACCTGGTTGATCATCTTTTCTTCCAGCATACGGGCCATGGTTTCAAAATACGTGACTACATGCTCACGCACATTTCTTTTCAACCATCTAAAGCCTTCGGGTAACCGGTTCAGCACTTCCCTGTCTTCGAGGTATTCAATATTATGAATGTCCGTAGGCGTTAGTCCCAGTTCCTCCAGCTTTTTTAATAGCAAATTGATCGGTGCATCGGTAACCGCGCAACGCTCCTGGGCAAGCTCCGTCCATTCACCGGTACCGGTATGTGCCCAGGTAAGGATCTCCTCTTTTGTCAATTCGGTAGTGGCCTGCAATAAATGTCCGCAATTACAGGCGCCATGATGTCCCCAGGCATAATAATTGCCCTTTACCAGGCCGCCGGCAGCTTTACGCAGTCCCTCTATCAACGCTGTATTTGGATGTGCCATATTGTAATTTAAATAAATCCCAAATTCCAAACAACAAGAACCAAAAAAGAACCAATGTGGCAACCGGTTTTTGTGTTGAGCTTTGAATTTTATTGGATCCTGAGGGTTGAGGTTTGTAGTTTCGAATGTAGTTGGATCTTGAAATTTGTGATTTGTGATTTAATTCCTAATGGAATCGTTAAATCAAATTTCTCATAAAATATTACCCTGTATAGGGCGTTGTAAACAATAACCGCCAAAATCAATCGCCTTGAAAACATCTATCGCATTGCTAGTGGGCCTGCTGTTTTGTGGTTTTCTTTCAAATTCAACACAAGCTCAAACTATTACGGGCGCCTGGAAAGGCAAGATCGGTTCGGCCCATACCGAACTGAAGCTCATAAAAAAGGGAGACAGCATTCTCGGCACTTCCTATTACTACACTTCCCGCAGCAATTACATTCGTTTCGCCATTAGAGGTTATTTCGACCCCAATAACAACAGTGTTATCTGGTGGGATGAAGCCTTGCTCGAAGACCGTCTTTCGGGCAGGATCTATGGCGGTAAAGAAGCGCTGTTATCAGTGGCTGATTTTAATTGTCCGGGTGAGAATACCATGCGGCTTGATGGAGAAAGCACCGGCCGCGATGACAAGGATAAATCCAAAGGCACAATTGCCCTTCAGAAGATCCCATCATCGGGATTTCATGATGAATGGGATTTTGTACTGGAGAATTATATCTACGGGGCCAATGACCCCGAGATCATAGACAGCGTTGCACGCCTGCACGGCGTGCCCAACGTGGTATCGGAAGAAAAAGAGCGTGAGCTGGCCGGCACAACGGTGAAGCCGGTCCCTAAAACAGACCCTTCTATTGCCGTTACGGCGCCGCCGATCGTTGAAAAGAAAAAACCGGTGCCTGCTGGCAGCACTTCGGCGCAACAGAAATATGCTTCGCGCGACAAAAAACTTGTTACTGTGATTCCTGTTACCGGCGATAGTATCGAACTGCGCTTTTATGATAATGCCGTGGTGGATGGCGATTCCATTGCCGTTTTCCTGAACGACAGGATGGTGTTTGAACATGTACGGCTTAACAACAAGCCATATACGCTTACGCTCGCGGTCGATGATCTGCCCGAAGACAATGAAATGGTGATGGTGGCCGAGAACCTCGGTACTATTCCACCCAATACCTCGCTAATGGTAGCCATAGTCGACGGCAAACGTTTTGAGGCCCGCCTCGAAAGCACCGAGAACAGCAGTGCGTTGATCAGGTTTATTAAACAGAAGAAGAAAAAGAGTCGCTAACGTAATATCAGCAGCAAGCTATAAGCAACAAGCCGCAAGCGGAAATACAGGTTCCTGCTTGCGGCTTGCAGCCTGAGGCTTATAGCTTTTCTTACACTACCACATTCACCATCCTTCCCTTCACATAAATGATCTTTTTGTGAGGTTTTCCTTCCATCCATTTTTGAATGACGTCATTGCCCAGCACTATCTTTTCAACATCATCCTGCTGCGCATCGAGCGCTATTTCAATGGTCGTACGTAATTTACCATTCACTGAAATAGGGTACTCCTTGCTGCTTTCAACCAGATAGCTCTGATTCAGTTTCGGATATTCAGCATCGAGAATGCAGCTTTCGTTACCCAGCAAATGCCACAACTCTTCACTGATATGCGGCGCATACGGCGTAAGCAGGATCAGCAACGACTCAAGGATCTCTTTTTTATTACACTTAAGTTCTATCAGTTCATTAACGCACACCATGAAAGCGCTTACACCGGTATTGAATGAGAACCGTTCGGTATCTTCTTCTATTTTTTTGATGGTCTTGTGCAATACCTTCAGCTCGGCGGGATTGGCTTTTTCTTCATTCCACATCTTACCTTTTGTTTCATCATAGAATAGCCGCCACAGCTTTTTCAGAAAGCGATGCACCCCTTCAATACCTTTTGTTTCCCAGGGTTTGCTTTGCTCAACAGGCCCAAGGAACATTTCATACATGCGAAATGTATCGGCGCCGTATTTATTCACCACATCATCGGGGTTCACAGTGTTATACAGGCGCTTACTCATTTTCTCTACCTCGGTACCGCAAATGTATTTTCCATCTTCCAGAATGAATTCGGCGGTTTCGTATTCACTGCGCCATTTCTTTAACGCTTCAATATTCAGTTCTACGCCATCAACGATGTTTACATCTACATGCAATTTGTCGAACCCCTCTGCGCCGAAATCTTTTAATTTAGATTCTGATGCAAAATATTGCCGGTTAGGCGTATCTGAGCAATAATGTTTCTCCGAATTCAACAGGCCCTTAATCCAGTTATTCAGCACATCCCAGCCCTGTAAATATTTTGCCAGTAACTCTTCATTACTAATAAATATCAATGTGGTATTATGCGTGTCTGCTTTTAAATGCTCTTTCCTGCTCTCGAATTTTTTAGCAATGGTGCTTTGAGTGGTCAGTTCCACCGCAATTGTCTTATTCAATTCACTGCTGAAAAAGGTAAAATCAATGCCGCCGTTGTGATCTTTTTTGAGATCAAACGACTCCAGCTTTACCTCACCCAGGATCTTCGCGCACAAATGCTCACAACCACGCTCATTGATCCTGTACACAAACCGGCTGCTGCCCTGGATCATTCCCTGGTTAACGAGTTTTTTATAAGGTTCGTCATGACCGATATAACCTAAATCGAACAGGGCTTTCGTCCACATGCGGCTGTACAACAGGTGCCCAACGGCATGTTCGGTGCCACCAATATACAGGTCAACCTGGCCCCAGTAATCGCTGGCCTTGCGGCTGCAGAATTCCGTGTTGTTGTTAGGGTCCATATAACGCAGGAAATACCAGCTGCTGCCGGCATAACCGGGCATGGTATTCGTTTCCAGGTGGCGGTTTGTCCACTCGCTAATATTTGCCAGCGGCCCCTCGCCTTCCGGACCGGGTTTATAACTGTCAACATGCGGTAATTCCAGCGGCAGTTCGCTTTCCGATAATGGATAAGCGATCCCGTTCTTCCAAACAATCGGAAATGGTTCGCCCCAATATCTTTGCCTGCTGAAAGCGGCATCACGCATTTTAAAATTCACCTTGCGCACGCCAATGCCCATTTCTTCAATTTTCTTTATCACCACTTCCATGGCATTGCGCATTACCACCCCATTCAGAAAATCTGAGTTCCCGAGTTTTGCATCTTTGGTAGGGTTGGCTTCCTGCCCGTTGTAATGCTCACCGATGATATTGGTAATTGGTATATTGAAATGTTGTGCGAATTTATGATCGCGTTCATCGCCACAGGGCACGGCCATAATGGCGCCGGTTCCATAACCAGCCAGTACGTACTCGCTGATCCAAACCGGGATTTCCTGGCCATTGAACGGGTTCAATGCATAAGCGCCGGTAAAAACGCCGGTGATCTTTTTCTCAGCCATGCGCTCGCGTTCACTGCGGCTTTTTACATAAGTGATATAATCTTCCACCTGCTGTTTTTGCTCAGGCGTGGTAATCGATTCAATGAGATCATGCTCGGGAGCAATAACCATAAAGTCGACCCCGAAGATGGTATCGGGACGTGTAGTATAAACAGTAAGCGTTTCATTCGAACCTTTTATTTTAAAGGTGATCTCGGCGCCATAACTTTTCCCGATCCAGTTGGTTTGCATTTCCTTCATCGATTCGCTGAACTCGATACGGTCGAGCCCTTCGAGCAAACGATCGGCGTATTCGGTAATGCGCAGGTACCACTGCCGTAATTTTTTCTTTACCACGGGATGGCCGCCTCTTTCACTTACGCCATTGATCACTTCGTCATTGGCCAGCACCGTTCCCAGCGCTTCGCACCAGTTCACTTCGCCATAACCGCAATAGGCAAGGCGGTATTCCATTAAAATATCCTGTTGTTCTTTTTCGGTAAAACCGGCCCATTCTGCCGCTGTAAATACCCGTTTGCCTGTTTTGGGTATCTGGTATTTGTCGTGCGGAATTTCATAGCCGGCGTTTCCTGCCTTTTCGAAGATTGTAACAAGCACATCGATGTGCTCGGCCTTTTTCGACTTGCGGTTATACCAGCTATTGAACAATTGCAGGAAGATCCACTGGGTCCATTTGTAATAAGCAGGGTCGCTGGTGCGGATCTCGCGGTCCCAGTCGAAGCAAAAACCTATATTATCGAGCTGACGGCGGAATGTGGTGATATTCTTGTCGGTACTTACAGCAGGATGTACGCCATGGTCGATGGCATATTGTTCGGCGGGAAGGCCAAATGCATCGTACCCCATGGGGTGCAGTACGTTGAATCCTTTTAAACGTTTAAAGCGACTGTAAATATCACTGGCAATGTAGCCCAGCGGATGGCCCACATGCAGGCCCGCCCCACTCGGGTAGGGAAACATGTCCAGTACATAAAATTTGGGTTTCGGGGAATCATTGCTCACTTTGTAGGCGCCTGATGCCTTCCACTGTGCCTGCCATTTTTTTTCAATATCCCTGAAGTTGTATTCCATAACTTTTTCTTGATTCTGGTTGTTCTTGTTTTTTGAGTTTTTGATTCCCGGTTGTGTTTGAGGTACTTTTTGTCACCTTCTTTCCCACATCGCCCTGCCGGTTGTACCCCGTTAATAGGCGGCATTTTTTTTGCTATTTCCGCATTGAACTGACAATCATACGTTGAGGAAACGTTAAAAAGTCATTCACACCTGAAATTTTGTATCATTTCTATCGTTTAGAAGGATGTCAAAAATACGGATAATAACCATTTTACCGGGATAAAACCGTTATTTTTGCCGCTCTTTTAGAGGCATTATCATCCCTTCAAAAACTAAAAATACATGGCGCAATTCGGAAAAGCATCGGCCAAGCGTTCCAAACCCTCCTACTTCATGGCCATTTTAGGGGTTACCATTGTACTTTTTTTTGTAGGCGTTTTCGGATGGTT
>CBIHPC010000240.1:0-9446 GCA_966211305.1 uncultured Niastella sp. | reverse complement strand
GGTTCAGCCAGTTTCAGATTGCGTTTATCTACAACCACTGTTACACCTTTCTGTTTCAATATTTTTATAACCCTTTCCAGGGACTGGCCGGGGCCCTCATCCTGACCTCTGGCCACACTAAAACAGCACACCATAACCAAATAACCAAGAACCTTCTTCATACGGTGTATTATTTCCGGTAATGATATTCGTTAATTAATCAGGGTTACTGTAATCACAGCCAGGGAAATACGAAATAAATAATCAGTAATATTCCCGGCGTGTAACAGTAACTGATACTGGTTTGGTTAAATATCGGTTATGAAGTTATAAAAATGATGGAGTTTTAACAGTTCTTTTTTCAGGGCTGGAGAATAATCGGCAGGCAAAATACAGATGACCATACAGGTAGTTAGTTTCTTTGTGAAGTAATAAAATCAATAATGCCTGCCATTGCCGGGAAAACTTCCTGGCATTGGCAGGCGATAAGGCTTACAAATCACTTTATAGCTGCCCGTAAGCAACTACCGGATGGGAATCCCTGACCTGAGTGGTATTAATGAGAAATGCAGTGTAGCTTTTACACTACACTGCTATCTTTTTTGATCAAAGGAGGTTTAATGGAGCCTAATGGTATTCTCTGCGAAGTACAGCCTGGACAATAAGATCTATTTTATACTGGTTGTTTTATATGTAAGGTTAATTATTCTTTGCTTTTGCTACCACCGTGCGGCCCTCCAGCGTAAACAATACGCTTTCATTTGTTGTGTTCAGCAATTTCAATACGTCGGACAATGAAGCTGTTCTTTCAACGTTACCTGTCAATGTGGTTTCAGGGGTACCCGTTTCAACCCTGGTATTAACTACATACCAGCGTTCCAGTTGCTTCAGGATCGATTGCGCCGTTTCGCCTTCAAAATTGATCTGACCGTTCTTCCATGCCAGCGCCTGTGTAACTTCTTCTTTGCTTCGGTTCTTAACCGTAATGCCTTCGCTGCTTACAATAGCCTGCTGGTTTGGTTTTATGTTCTTTTGTTCGGTGCCGTACTGTATAGCTACAGCGCCGCTTACCAGGGTGGTGGTCACTTCTTTTTCACCTTCATACGCCTTTACGTTGAATTTAGTGCCCAGTACTTTTACTTCAGCGCCATCGGTGGTAAGCACACGGAAAGGGTTGGCTTTATTTTCGGCCACTTCGAAATAACCTTCCCCTTTTATTTCAACCGTACGGTTGTTCCCATAAAAAGCGGTTGGGTATTTCAGCGATGAACCGGCGTTTAACCATACTTTAGAGCCATCGGCCAGGGTCACCTTGTATTCGCCGCCATAAGGCGTTCTTAACATATTGTCCGGTGCCGCATTGGCTGGTTTATGGTTAGCAGCCATTTTGTAAACGATCTGGTTGTCAGCCTGTTTACTGATCTCCATCTGGTCCTGGTAAGCGATGATACCAGGACGGGCGGTGTCGAGATCGATTTCCGTTTTGTCTGCAAGGATAAGCACCGCTTTAGGACTGCCAGGTTTAATGGTTTTTTCTGCTATCGCAGGTGTGGTGCCAGCCGGAACAGGTTGGTTGTTGTTATTGATTATCTGGTAAAGGGCGATTGCGCCAACGATACTACCTGTTAATATAGCGGCAACCATCCAGGTGCGTTTGCGGCGGGTGCCTGTCTGCATTTGAACTACAGGCGCTTCCTGTTGGGCCGGAACCGTAAGCGAATGGGCGGCAACAATGCTTTCCCAAACCGCTTGTTTTTTGTTCTCCAACCTGTCAAAGAGGCCGGCGTATTCCAAAAGTCGGGGGTCGCTTATGTCAACCTTCATAATTTCCAATGCTTTGCCTGAAGTCCACTCCTCACAAACTTCCTGCTCGTCGCTGCTCAAAGGCTCATCATCGGTTTTACCCAATGCCAACCGGGCTACATTGCGAGATAGTGATTTCATTGTGATCGATTTGTAAGGTGTTTGGTAATAAGGTTTAATTACATTTTAAAGGGCCCCCTAAAATCAACGTGTAATCTCCTATAATAGTAGAACACCACTTGCAAACCAAACATTAAGAAATTGCGGAACATTTTTTTTACTGTTATCCAAAACATATCTTGAAGAGGAGGGCCAATAGTAGAAGTACGGCGGGAATATCATATTTATCGCCGTTCTCTTCCATGAACTTTTTTAAGGCCTTCAAACCTTTCGATTTTTGCGTATATACCTGGTTCATGCTAATATTCAGCGTTTTAGCTATTTCAGCATTCTCCATATTCTTCATGGTCAGCCTGATCACCGATTCACACTGCTTTTCCAGTTTCAGTTTGCCCAGCGCCAGATCGATCAGCCTGCGTAAATATTCAATTTCATATTTCTTTATAATGGCCGGTTCTTCAACGGTTGGCAATTCCTCCTGCAATTTTTTCTTCAGGGGATCTTCTTTCTTTGCTACCCGTAAATAATTAAGCGCACTGTTCCTTACAGAAATATATAAATAGGCCTTTAACTGCTCAACGGCCTCAAATATGAGTTTTTTACTCAGCAGCCTGGTAAAGGCTGCAATGGCAATATCTTCCGATTCATCTTCATTATCGGTCATACGGTACGCGAATACCGTAAGTTGAGTAAAAGTAATTTCATATAACTCCTTATACGCCGCTGGGTCATTATCATTTATTCGAGCAAGAAGATCGTTCGTGATATGCATTTGCATTCAGTTTAATATAGCCCGGTTCAGGGGATAAAAAATGATACCCGAAAGATATCATCTCTCGGTAACGTTGCTTACACGCAGAAGAGTTACACGAACTTTTGGGGGGAGAATAAGGTTTTGCGACGCAAGATTAGCTAATAAATCTTTTAAATGCAAACAATCGTTCGCATTAATTTATCTTCTAAGTTATAATACTTATACCTGTCGTTTCTGCCTGTTATTATCATTATTCCCGGGCAATTGGTAATTGCTGTAATTTCGACACGGAATTTCCGCACCCTGTCCAGAAAATACGGCTTTGGCCGGAAATACCGCTTCATTGGTAAATAGTTATAAGTAATTGAAAAATGATCTGGTACGAAAACGATGTTAAAAAACTGGAAGCAATAAACGGCACATTACCGTACACGCCTGAAACCATATTTTATGGCAGTTCATCCATCAGGTTATGGGGTGGCATGTATGATGACCTGAAACTGCTTCGCCCGGTTAACCTTGGTTTCGGCGGCTCCACCCTGGCAGCCTGCGTCTGGTTCTTCGAGCGCGTTATGCAGCCTTACGCACCCAAACATTTTGTTTGTTATGCCGGGGAAAACGATCTCGGCGATGGCCGTACGCCGGAAGAAGTATTTCTTTTTTTCTGCCAGTTTCAGGCCTGTTTACAAAAACGCTTTCCTGATGTACCGTTGACGTACATTTCTATAAAGCCCAGCGTAACCCGCTGGAACCTCGAAAAACAGGTTCGTTATACCAATGAGCTCATAAAAGCAGCAATCGAAAAAACGAATGGCAAACAGCATTTCCTGAATATTTTCGATCGCATGTTGAACGCCAATGGCCAGCCGGCAAAAGAATTATATGAAGCCGATGGATTGCATTTGAGCAAAAATGGGTATCTTTTATGGAAAGAACTGTTGCTCGATCATTTTGCCAAAAGCTTTAAAATTCCGTAACAGGCATTAAACATCTTTTTTGTGTTTTCGCCTGTCATAGCGTAAATGACCAGGAAATATTATAAGTGGTTTAGTCCTTCATTGTACAGGCACATGGAACTGCTTGTTTTTGGTCATGCCGGCCCGTCGGTGCTTTTTTTCCCAACCCGCACCGCGCGCTTTTATGATTATGAGAACTGGAAGATCGTTCATGTGCTGCAGGATAAAATTGAAAAGGGGCTTTTGCAGTTGTTTTGTGTAGACAGTGTTGATGCGGAAAGTTTTTATGCGCATGTGCCGCCTGCCGAAAAAATTGCGCGCCATCTGCAATACGAACGTTATATTCTGCAGGAAGTGCTTCCGCTGATCATGTTCAGATCCAATTTCACCAGGCTGATCGCCGCCGGCTGCAGCCTCGGCGGATATCATGCCGTTAATATTGCTTTCAAATACCCCGAATTCTTTAATAAAGTAGTGGCCATGAGCGCCCGCTTCGATCTTACGCTTTCTGCCAATACCTTCCCCGACCTGTTCAACGGGTATGTTGATGAGAATATCTACTACAATATGCCCAGTATGTACATGCCCAATTTAACCGATAATACGGTGCTCGATCTGATCCGCAAACAAACCATTTCCCTGGTGGTGGGCAAAGAAGATCCCTTTTACGACAATAACAAACAAATGAGCACCGTGCTTACCGCTAAGAACATTCCCCATTCATTTTATATCTGGGACGATGAAGCACACCGGCCGTATCACTGGCGCAAGATGGTGCAGTTGTATTTATGATCGTTACCTTCCTGCTTAACCTTTCCCGGGGTGTGCCACTCCCCGAGGGTGACTTACCAGGCGGGCCAGTATACCGGGCCGTATCACAGCGATCACAAAATGATCGATGGCTTGTTCCCTGGTATTGCTGTTGAGAAATTTGCCGGTAAGCTGGCTGATATGAAAATGCGGTAATTCCAGCGTCACCTGTGCCGAGTAACCCATTTGTTTCAGCGAATCGGTCTTTTCCCGCGAAGTATACACGATGATGTCATTTTGAAGAGAATCAAGGAACCTGTTGTCGATGCGTTGAATACTGCCATTGTAATAGAATTGAAAAGCATATTCTGACGATACATCTTTGAACATATACACCTGTTCGGTTTGGGGATTCAGGAAAGCGGCCGCCTCGTTGCCCGACTGGTACTGAAACAATACGGGATAGAACAACGTGTTTAAGAACAGGTTTACCACCATTATAACCCCGAACGACCTGGCAATGATGTGTTGCATGGCATTGCCGCGAAAGAGCCGGAGCAGCGCAAACGCCAAAACCGCCAGTGCTACAATGGATGGTGTTTTGTAGGGAAGGTCTATCAGGTAGATCAACCCGATACAGGCTGCCAAAAGCAGGAAGAACAACACATTCTGGCTATAAACCATCGATATGATAAGGGGTTTGTTTGTTAAATGAAACAGCCGGTTGGCAACTATAATGGCGAAGAACGGGTACAGGATATTCAGGTAATGCGGTAGCTGAAAACGCGACATGGAGAACACCAGGAACCCTGCAAGGGCTATGCCGCTGCAGATATTATTACCTGTTGGTGAAAATGCGGTGCGGTATTTTTTGACCGACGATGCCACCAGCAGGAACAGGATGATTGACCAGGGAAGAAAAGCCCAGAGCAGCGTATGCACATAGAACAGTTTATCGCCTGAGCCCTTTATTGGGCCGGTGTTGAAGAAACGGCCGAACTGGCTATCCCAAAAAAAGAATTTGATGCCTGATACATTGTGTTTCCCGAAGACCAGTTTTTCAGGATGCCTGTCGAATTGTAAATACAAAGTGATCAGTTCGGGCAACATAAAGATCAGCACCAAAACCATGCTCAGCCACCAGCGATAATTGAAGAATTGTTTCCAATCCTTTTTTACGATCCAGTCAATAACAAAACCGGCCATTACCATACAGGCTATGAATATGCCCTTGGTCATAATGGCAAAGGCCAGCAATAAGGAACCGGCTATATAATGTTTCCATTTGTTGTAACGGTATGCCAGGTAAAAATAATAGGCCGATCCGATCATTAGTCCCGTTAAATAGGGTTCTGCGCGTACATCGTTGTTAGAAAGGATCAGGTGTTCAACGGAGATATAGATGATCACAGCCCATTGCGCCGTTTGTTTATTATACAGTTTGCTGGTAAATGCGTAGGTATAATATGCTCCCGCCAGCCAGAAAAGCAGTGCAGGAAATTTATAGGCAAAAGAATTTATGCCGAACAGCTTAAAACTGAAGGCCGTTATCCAGAAAGGGAAATGTGGTTTATCGAGCCAGTCGTTGCCCTCTACCATAAGATTCACATAGTCGCCGGAAAGCGCCATGGTTTTCGAAATAGTGGCATACAGCGCACCATCGGGTTCAAGAATGGGTAAAAATAATCCGCTGGCATTGACGAGGATGCCGATGACGATTAGCCAGATAAATGGGCGGGGCTTTTTATTTTGATCAACCGGTTGAAAAAGATTCATATATACTATTAAAGAACTGAAGCAGGAAGTAAGAAGTACGAGGTATGAAGCTTGCGAATATTCAGCCTGCTCAACAATAGCGAATTTCTTACGTCCTACATCTTACGTCCTACTTCATCAATTTAAGCACCAATGGCTTCCTGGTTTAAAATTACAGTGTTTTTCAAATACCTGTCATAGTCCCGTTTATTCCATACTTCAAATAATTTAAACATAGTTAAACCGGTAATAATGCCCAACGCTGCACCGCCAACAATATCGAATGGAAAATGTTTGCCAACATACACCTGTGCCAGTCCGATCAAAAATGCCCACAACCATAACCAATGCCATTTTTGCCGGGTTATATGAATAATGGTGAGGAACCAGAATGTGGCCAGCCCAAAATGATTGGCGGCATGTGAAGAAGGGAATGAATATTTACCGCCACAGCCAATGATACCGCGTACAACAGTGGTAAGGTCGTCATCATAACAGGGACGCAGCCTTTCAAAATGGAATTTAAGTATGCCTGAGCTGGTGTAATCGGTTATAGCGAAACACAGGATGGTTAAACAAATAAATTTCAAACCGGTTGATCGTTCAAGTCGCAATGTCCAAATGAGCATGAACACATACAATGGGATCCATGTGTACTGGTTGCGCATGAGTAACATGATGGCATCGAGCCAGCGGGCGCTCATATCGCGATGGATAAAGGTAAATACGATCTTGTCGATCTGATCGAACCACTCGAACAAATACATTGCTGGTAAATTTTAGTGTTAAAAATACTTTGGGCATGTGATGTTACTTTTACCAGTGTATTAATTGTACATGATGATCTACGTTGGCGTAAACAAAATGGTGGGGTGGTTTGATAATAATTGTTGGCCTTACAATTTTCTTAACAATCAGATAATCTGATCATGCCTGCAATGTAATATAACTTGCATGCCCATGAGCGGTATGAACTCGGATTTGGTACTGATAACTGACATCCGGTCGGGTTGTGAGAAGGCATTTCTATTGGCGTACCGGCAGTACCATGAGAAATTGTATTTCTATTTTCTTCAAAAAACGCGCTCTGAAGATGTAAGTGAAGAACTGGTGCAACTTACTTATATAAAACTCTGGCAGTACCGCGAAAGCCTGAATACACAATTGCCATTCTCCCAACAATTATTCCGCATTGCAAAAACCACTTTGATCGATGTACTGCGCAAAAAAGCCACCAACAGGCTTGTTTCAATCGACAATGTAACCCGGTTCGATGTGGCAGACGAAGAAACCAAACCACAGGCTGAACACCATTTGGAACTGGTGCAGGAAAGTTTGTATCATTTGCCGCCCATGCAACGCCAGATCGTTGCTTACCGCCTCGAAGGAATGTCGAATACGGAAATAGCCGGGCATCTGTCCATTTCCAAAAAAACGGTAGAGAACCAGGTGAACCGGGCGATCAGGGAGATAAAGAAGAACGCTGGAATGTCAGTTATTCTACTCGTTGCATTATTGGAGCATTATTGAGTTAAGCCGGCAATCGTGAAACGGCAAACGTGAAAGGCTCTATATCCGTGCCTCATAACTATTTCACACTTGCTGAAACTTTGAACTGAGAACTTTATGTATTTTCCTTTATCAACTCTACAACCTTTATCAACTTTTCAACTCCTTGTTAACCTGTCAACTCGTCAACTCGTCAACTTCCACCCAATGTTAAGTAATCGTTACCCGTGGGTGCAAACCTTCCCTGAAAACGTAATTATTATCAACAGCAGACGAAAAGAATAAAATGGAAGTAACGAAAGCTTTATTGGTAAAATTCATTGCAAACAAATGCAGCAGGGAAGAGGCAGCGCAGGTATATGAATACCTTTTAAATCACCCGCAAGCCTTCGATGAGCTGCTGAATGAAGAAGAGTGGGAAGCATATGAATTCAATGGCGCTATCGATAAACAGCAAAGCGACAACTGGTATTCGGCTATTCAGCAACAAAAAAATACCGGCCGGGTAATCCGCTGGAGGTCATGGCTGCGAACTGCGGCTGCGGCTGTTTTATTGCTCACGGGCGGATGGTTTATTTATCAGCTTGTAAAACCTGTAAGAAAGAATGACCTTCAGGTAGTGACAATTATAAGACCGGCAGAAAAAGCAAAGGAGCGTAAAAAAAAGAAATATATAAACAAAAGCGACCGGCCTGCCATTTATACGCTGGCAGACGGATCGGTGATCACCTTATATAAGAACAGTGTTGTTGAATGCGATCAGCCGTTCACCGGCAGTAAACGCGACCTGGTATTGCATGGCGAAGCATTGTTCAAAGTGGTGAAGGATAAAACAAAACCATTTACCGTATACACCAGTAATTTTTCTACCACCGCCCTGGGTACAGTTTTCAATATCAGCGCCTATGATAATAAAACAAGATCGGGCGTAAAGTTGATAAGCGGTAAAGTGGTTGTGAAAAACCTTAAGAAAGCCACTGAACCCGTTTATTTGAACCCCGGCGATGAATGTTTTTTTGAAACTGGCGAAAAGCATGCGGGGCTCCATACGGTGAAAGCGGCTGCGCCAGTAAACAAACCCGTAATTAATCATGGCCAAACCATTACCGAGAACGAAGAAGTTATAGAATTTACCAACGCACCATTGCAACAGGTTTTTATTAAAATAGAAAGCCTGTACCAGGTAAGTATACATATAGAGGCAAAACACCTGAACAACAGGAAATTTACCGGCACTCATTTAAAAAGTGAATCACCAGACGAGTTGTTGAGTACCATTGCCGGGTTGAATAATTTACAATTATCCAAACAGGGAACTGTTTACCTGTTACGGTATAACGAATAACGGACCCAAACCGGAGAATACAATACAGCAAACACGATGCTTTAACAATACGCCCCGCTGGCGGGGATCAATATCCTCATGCCATCCTGTGAACAAACCATAAACTGTAATACAAAATCAAAATACGCTGGTTATGCGACACATGTACCAAAATGTAAAATGGGTCAGATGTTTATTATGGCTGCTCCTGGCGTTGCCCGGTTTTGCGCAGGAAATGCAGCCTGCCGTAAAAGGGATCGTCAAAAATGAAACCACAGAACCCATGGCAGGGGTAACCGTTCAGATCGAAAACAAAAGATCGAAGTTTAAAAGGGCTGTGCAAACCGATGGCACGGGCACATTCGTAGTGAACAATCTCGAAGCGGAAGGTTCTTATACCTTCACGTTTTCCTATGTAGGATACGAACGCAGGGTGCTCACGGGTTATAACTACAAAAAAGGGGAGATGATCACCCTTTCCATTAAACTGGAACCC
>CBIHPC010000239.1:0-9581 GCA_966211305.1 uncultured Niastella sp. | reverse complement strand
CAACACCGGCAGCATGGCCCCGGTGTTATTGTAGGTATCAGGTACGCAACCTACCTCATTTCTTTTATCCATCATGGCATAAAAGAGATCGATAAGAACGATACGCACCTGGAAGAGATCATTCCTGAGAACGTTACCGAAGAAATAGAAACCCACAGCGACGTTGAACGTTCGTTGTTAAAAATATTGCGCTTATGGGGCGGTTTTCAGGAGATCGTTCCGCTGGGCGATCGCTGGAAGAACGGCCTTATGATATTACAGCCGGCCGATAAAACACAAAAAGGAAAAGAGCTTCCCATCGATGTGTTCTTTCATAAAATAGTAATGTTGCGCGACCGCCTGCGCGTGCTGGAACAGCAGATAAATGCACACAAGACGCTGAGCGATGAAGATAAGGTGAACCTGCAGCAATACATCACCCGTATTTATGGGTCGTTGACCACATTCAATGTGTTGTTTAAAAATAAGGAACAGTGGTTTATAGGAGAAAAAGGCGCTACCTCCGATTGATGGTGGCACAAGATTTTAACTGTTATTGAAAACAGTTTTATGGACAAATTAGAAATTAAAGGCAACTGGAATAAGTGGAAAGGAAAGATCAAGCAAGCCTTTGGGAACTTAACAGACGATGATATTAAATACGAAGAAGGTAAAGATGACGAATGGTTGGGCCGTATGCAGGAAAAAACCGGTAAAACCAGGGACGACCTGGTTAAATGGCTGAAATCGCTTGGCTAACACTTATTTCAAAAAATAGTAGCGCGGGTTCTCTCCAGGAGGATCCGCTTTTTTATTAGAATGGTTCGCTCTCAAAAGCAGCTCAACCTGTAAAAAAAAGAGAAGGCGCTTAAAGCTCTTTCTCTTCCTCTTGTACAGATGCAAAACCAACTTTGAAGTGAAAACAAATATTTTATTTTTATAGGTCGTGTTCGCCAACGGCGGAAACGACCGCATTATCACATTAGCAGATTATCGAATTATCACATTAGTTTTAATATCCCGGTCTGTTTGGTGTATCCTTTACCCTGCTGCTATCCTGGTTTGAACCGGTAACCGGAGGTCGCGGAAAAGCGATAGAAGGATCTCTGTGATGGGCAGCATTTAAAGAATCCGTATTTCCCGGATCATCAATTGCCGTACTATCATATCCCTGCGCATCATCATAACCAGGTTCTCCGCTGTTTCCCCCGCCACAATACATAAAACCGCATATGGCCAGCAATAAAAGCATATGATAGAAATAATTAGTCCTTTTCATAAGAATGTACTTTCCATTACTGCTTAAATAATCATTCCAGCCTGCGGCTGCATACCGCATTGGGAGCGGGTTGATGTAGAATTTTTGCAACAAGGCGGTAGCAGGCCGCCCTGTCAGATGACCCATTAACTCCTCCTCAAAATGCGGCTCGTACTATGCTCAAGGTGAGCAGTTTCCAAAGCGCCCCCCTTTCTGCCCGCATAAAAACGCAGCCCTAAATGTTAAAATGGTTAAGTAATTTTAAAACGCTATGAGAAAATTATTAAGCGCCATCCTGCTAATTGCGTGCACTGCGTGCATTGGGCAAACATCCTGCGATATTTTAATACGTAATGGCCGCATCATCGACGGCACCGGTAACTCCTGGTATTATGGCGATGTAGCCCTAACAGGCGGAAAAGTAATTGCCACCGGTAAACTCACCAATTATACCGCAACAAAGACCATCGATGCTAATAAGATGATTGTTGCGCCGGGGTTCATCGATGTGCACGGACATATTGAGGGCGGCATTTTTCAATGGCCAACAGCCGATAATTATATTTACGATGGCGTAACAACCGTTATCACCGGCAATTGCGGCGGTTCTTCTTCCAGCATAAAAAACTTCTTTCGCCGCATCGACAGCCTGCATCCCTCCATCAACGTAGCTACGTTATATGGGCACAACACCGTGCGGCAGGAAGTAATGAAACGCGAAAACCGCTTACCTACGACTGCCGAACAGCAACAAATGGAAACGCTGGTAGAAACGGCCATGAAAGATGGCGCGGTTGGCATCAGCACCGGCCTGATCTATATTCCCGGTACATTTGCCAATACCGATGAAGTAGTTGGGTTGGCAAAAGTAGCATCACGTTATAACGGCGTTTATGCATCGCATATTCGCAATGAAGAAAGCAAAGCGGTTGACGCTATTAATGAAGCCATCGATATTGGAAAGGCGGCCAACATTCCTGTACAGGTTTCCCATTTCAAAATAGGCGGAAAAGCCAACTGGGGCACCAGCAACATAACGCTGGGTTTGGTGCAACAGGCCCGGCAGGAAGGCTGGGATGTAACCATAGATCAGTATCCCTATACAGCCAGCAGCACCAACCTCGGCGTGCGTTTGCCCGACTGGGCATTTGCCGGCGGCAACGACTCGTTAAAAATTCGTTTGCACGATCCTGCTATCCGCGCACAGATCAAAAAAGAAATGCTCGACCAGTTACGTAAATACAAATTCAAAAACTACAGTTATTGTGTGGTGGCCAACTATTCGTCCGATAGCACTTACAATGGTAAAAACATTACAGAAATAAACAGGCTGATGGGCCGCAGATCAAAAGCAGCGCAGGAAGCAGAGACTATTATGGATATGGTGGAAAAAGGGGGTGCGCAAATGGTGTATCATAGCATGAATGAAGAAGATGTGAAATACATTATGCGCTATCCCTTCTGCATGACCGGCGCCGATGCCGGTGTTCCGGTTCCGGGCAAAGGCATGCCGCATCCGCGTGGATATGGTACCAATGCGCGCGTGTTGGGCAAATATGTACGGGAAGAAAAAGTGATTACTTTAGAAGAAGCCATTCGTCGCATGACTTCGCTGGCCGCGCAGAAATTTCAGCTGAAAGATCGCGGTCTGCTGAAAGAAGGCATGGCTGCCGACATTGTAATATTTGATGATAAAACCGTTAGCGATCATGCTACCTTTGAGCAGCCGCATCAGTATTCAACGGGGTTTCATTATGTGATCGTGAACGGACAGCTAGTTGTTGAAAATACCAAACATACTGGTGCCAGAAGTGGGGTGGCGTTGTATGGACCGAGTTATGTGAAATGAAAAATGAGAAATGAGGAAGGAATACAGAAATACAAAATGTTGAATAACGAATATCCAATGTTGAATGTAGAAATGAAATAGGGGAAAATACAAAATGTCGAATAACGAATGCCCAATATTGAATGTAGAAGTTGAAAATAGGAAATGAAGAAATTAATATTACTCAATATTAGTCTCCTGTTACTTTCCTGCATTTATGCACAAGTTAACTATCCCTATGAAGAGGCTATTGCAAAGGCGGGGCTGTTCCATCTCCAAAAGAAACATAAGGAAGCCATTTTACAGTACGAAAAAGCCTTTCAGCATCAACAACCCGATTCGCTGAATGCTTACAAAGCAGCCGGCGTTTATTCGTTGGATAGTAATACTGAAAAAGCATACTACTATATTAAGGAAGCACTACTGGAAGGATGGCGGGAAGCTGATATGCTGGCAACGGATCCTTATTTTGAATATTTGCGGAAGGCGGCGCCCAAAAAATGGGATACAATAATAGAAATCGCCTATATACAGGAAAAGTTATATGAAAGGAAACTACAACACCCTGGCTTACGAAGTAGCATCAATAACATGACACTCAAAGACCAACGGTTAAGATATGCAAGGATACAAGCTAAAAGCAAGGAAGAGAAGCGAAGCATTGACCGTGAGATCTATTTATCTGATTCAACCAATCGTGAAAAGGCAAAGGCTATACTAAAAAAATATGGATGGCCTAAAATATCAGATATAGGGAATGATGGGCAGAATAACTTTTGGTTACTGGTTCAACATGCAGATGACGATGTATTGTTTCAGCGAAAGGCGCTTGCAGCTATGGAAAAGCTGCGGGGAACAAAAGAGATAAACCTTGAGAATTATGCATTCCTGTACGACAGAGTGCAGTGTAATCTCAACCATAAACAGTTGTATGGCACACAGGTAAACTGGAAAGGCCAGGGAGAAGCTACGGGGTTTAGAAGTATTATTCAGGAAGACAAGGTTGATGAAAGAAGAAAGGCGCTTGGCCTTTTGCCATTGAAGATCTATGCGTTGACCTATGGCTTTGAGTATAATAATATTTCAGCGGCAGCGGCAAAAGAAAACGATTCTGCTGATCAGGCCCTGGCCCGCCAACTTATAGACAGTGCCAGGTATTTTTACAACCGGAAAGAATTTCAAAAAGTATATGATCTCTATAATTCTGCTTCAATGATCCCTGGCGGAATGAGTAATGCCGACAACTACGAGGCTGCCATTTTGTTTGCCAAAATTGCCGCACAGGATAAAAACCCGCAGTATAGATCTATATCGCTGGATTTTTTAAACCTGTTGTATTTGCGGGGTGAATTAACCAAAGGAAAATTACAATCACAGCATGCATTCAAAATATTACATGGCGAACCACGCTGGATAGAGATATATGATCATTTATAATCTGCCTGCTTCCCCCTTTCCCTGTTTCCTTTTTCAATAACTTTAACCAATGAAGCTCATCCTATTTCTTCTGTTACCGCTGCAATTACTGGCGCAAAACTTTACCCGTGAAGAGATCAGCCGCTGGGAAAAGCAGGTGAAACAGGTAACCATCATCCGCGATAAATGGGGCATTCCGCATATCTATGGCAAAACCGATGCCGATTGTGCCTTCGGTTTATTGTATGCGCAATGTGAAGATGATTTCAAAAGAGTAGAAGCAAATTACATAGATATTCTTGGCAGAAGCGCAGAAGTGTACGGAGAAAAAAACCTGTACACTGACTTATATACAAGGTTGCTCATTGACTCAGCGGAAGCACAGAAAGATTACAGGAACAGTCCGGCCTGGTTAAAAAAATTACTGCAAGCATACGCCGACGGCATTAATTATTATTTGTATAAAAATCCTGCTGTAAAACCGGCATTGCTGAATCGCTTCGAACCCTGGTTCCAACTCATGTGGACCGACGGCAGCATTGCAGCCATTAAATCGGGCGGGTTAACCGCTTACGACTTAAAGAATTTTTACTCCGGTGATCCGCAGTCTACGGTTCTAACCAAAACTTTCGAAGAAGATGAAATAGCAACCGGTTCAAATGGGTTTGCGCTGGCGCCGTCGCGTACGGCATCGGGCAATGCTATTTTGTATATCAATCCGCATGTAACGTTTTACTTCAGACCCGAGGTGCATGTGGTTAGTGAAGAGGGATTGAATGCATATGGTGCGGTTACCTGGGGACAAATGTTCGTTTACCAGGGATTCAATGAGCATTGCGGGTGGATGCATACATCGGGCTATTCAGATGTGGCCGATGTGTATGCAGAGAAGGTGATAAAGAAAAACGGTAAATTCTATTACGAGTACAACAAAAAGGAATTGCCGGTGCAGCAACGTTTGATGACGCTGCGTTACAAAACAGGCGATCAAATAAAAACAAAAACTTTCACCACGTGGTTTACGCAGCACGGTCCGGTCATGGGCAGCCGCGATGGAAAATGGCTGAGTGTAAAGGCGGTTAACCGTTCGTTGAGTGCGTTGATACAATCGTACCGGCGTACGAAAGCAAATGGGTTTGAAGCGTTCAAAAAGAATATGGAGCTGCTATCGAACGGATCGAACAACACGGTGTTTGCCGATGACAAAGGGAATATTGCATACTGGCATGGCAACTTCATTCCGCGCAGGGATACATCGTTCAACTGGAACGAGCCAGTTGACGGCAGCATCTCCGCTACTGACTGGAAGGGACTGCATACGTTGGAAGAAACCATTCATTTGTACAATCCGGCCAGCGGTTTTATCCAGAACTGTAATTCTACCCCCTACACGGCAGCGGGCATAAGCAATCCGAAAAAGGAACGGTATCCATTTTACATGGCAACGGAGCCGGATAATTTTCGCGGTATACTGGCCGCTCGATTGATGGAGAAAACGAATAAATTCACTATCGACAGCATGATAGCTGCGGGTTACAACACCTATCTGGCAGCGTTTGAAAAGTTGATACCGGCACTGGTATCGCGTTATGAAAATGAATTACCTAAAACCGATTCTGTATATACAAAGCTGGCCGACCCCGTAGCCATTCTAAAAAGCTGGGACCTGAAATCGGGCGACACTTCCATTGCTACCACGCTGGCCATTGAGTGGATAGAAAAATTACGGCAGGCAATAAACCGGGTGCGCATCAACGGCCAGGAAGTGGATTATGTAAGGCGGGTGAATGAATATGCGCGAACGGCCGCCACAGCCGAAATAACGGGCGCATTGGTGTCGGTCGTCAATAACTTAACCGACAAATATGGCACCTGGAAAATGCCGTGGGGCGCCATTAACCGCTACCAGCGATTAACCGGTGAGTTGGAGGAAACTTATGACGATAACCAGCCGAGCCTTCCGGTGGGCATGGCGGCAAGCACCTACGGCTGTTTGCCCTCGTATGTGAGCGCGTACATCGATGGCAGCAAAAAAAGATATGGCTACAATGGCAATAGCTTTATTTGTGCGGTAGAGTTTGGAAAAAAAATAAAAGCAAAATCATTACTGGCGGGCGGACAAAGCGGCGATCCTGCATCGAAACATTTTGGCGATCAGGCGGAGATGTATACAAAGGGAGTGTTTAAGGAGGTGCTTTTTTATAAAGAAGATGTGTTGAAGAATGTGGAGAGACAATATCAGCCGGGAGAGGTCGCAAAGGAGGCAGGACGTATGAAGTAAGAAAAGCCTGATTATTCAAACTTATAAACTTTTTGTGTTTTAAGATCTAATACTTCGTATTTCTTACGTCATACATCCTACTTCACATAAAAATACTCGGGATCATTTTATTTAAAGTAAAAGCACCTTTACTTACTAATAGCCGTCCAATTCAACTTATACGTATCGCAACCCAGGTTGTTGATGTTCATCCTGAAAGTACCGGAAGCTTTTTTCCCTTGTATGGAAGCATCGAGATCGAACCGCCAGGCAGTAGCGCCGCCGTTTGGCGGTTCACTGATATGACCGCTCACTTTACCGTTCACAATATCGAAAGCGCCCTCTGGCCCGGCCGTAGTTGACTCCAGTTTACCACTGCAACGCCAGTAACCTTTAAAAGTAAGGTTCGTCAGTTTTTTACCATCGGCTGAAATATCAAAACTGATGGAGTCGCCCTTCATGCCGTTTGAAATGCTGCCGGTAAAATGTTTCCCGGCAAGATCGGTGCTTTCAACTGTTGAATTATTATTCGCTATTTGCGACTGGCCATTGTTGCCGGAATTGCAGGCAATAACAAAAAGGCAAAGAATGGAAAACGACTGAATGTTTTTCTTCATTATAAAATTCATTGGGGAAGGATTGGATTATTTTATGATCAAAGCGCCATTACCCGAGGTAGCAACAACTGTTGAACCGGCAGATTGAACCGAATAGCGGCCGCCAAAGTTTACGCCTGCCATGCTGGTATTGACAACGATATTCCCGCCGCCGGCTGCCACTACGTTAGCGCCACCAGCCGAAACAACATTAGCCCCACCAGCTGAAACCACATTAGCGCCGCCGGCAGAAACGACATTTCCGCCACCGGCGGCTACAACATTTACAGCAACCTGTTTGCCATTGATAAAAAAGCCAACTACCACATTGTTATTATTCCAGGGGCCGGTTTTTATTTGCAGGTTTTGTTTGCTTAATGAGTTTTGAAATTCCGAGATGTATTTTTTCAACTCATTGTAATTTTTCCAGGAGCCGTTATTGTAATTTTTGATGTTGAGCTCCCAGGCATTGGGCTGGCGATTGTAGAGTTGTTTATATACCTGAAAGATCCAGGGATCGCCGGTAAGCGAAGGCATGGAAGCAGACTTTTTGCTCTTGTAGGTTTTAATATAGCCTACCAGTTCATTGTAATTGCTCCAGGAGCCATTGTTGTAGTTCTTGATATTGCATTCATCGGTGGAAGGGTTGCGCTGATAAAGTTGTTTGTAAGCCTGAACGATCCAGGGGTCGCAATTTTGAGCTTTAGAAAAAAAGAAAAGGAACAGGAAAAGCAAGGTCGCCGGGAAAATCTTGTGCGTCATAAACAGGAATTAGTTTTTTAAATGTAACAATGACGCATGATAATAAATTAGCTGAAATAAAGTAATGGCCTACAGGGAGATTTAGAAAAAACTTGACGGGAGGCAATGAATTTCAGACTAGCCGTAGGGGAAATACGAAGGCGGGTAACATTGATGTTTAGTTGAGCTGAAATACCGAATATTCTATTATACTAAATCCCTGAGGTATTGACAGCTTGCAAAACGTGTGACAGAAAGTGGCAAAATGACGAGTATTGTGTAGATTTTCCGTCTGTACACTACTAGTCTTTTGACATTTTATCTACTTCATCCTGGGTAAAGTACTCACCTGATTCTACCCTGGCAATAGCCTCATCAATTTCTTTATTATATCGGTTAATGTCAATTTAACAATTCCAGGGCTTCAATAGCCTGACCTGTCTATGTCATTAATATAAAACACAATTTTACAACGCAAAAGAAGCCAGCCTCGTTAAAAATGCGCCCCCGGGGCCCACGGGGTAGCATTTTTATGCAGGTGGGCACGTTGCCCTTCCCGATACGCATCGGGCTTAATAGCCGGGATGTAACCAGCAAGTGGTTTTCTTAGTGATACGGGAACGTTTCGCGTTAGCTAACGTTTACGGTGCCGATGTACTCGCTGTTGGCAATGAACTTGCCGTTGGCCGACACAAAAGTGATCCAGGTGTGCGCCACTTTACCAGCGAATTTAGGTACCGGGAGTTCTCCAGACAGGGAGTCACGACTGCCTATCGATTTAAACACTGTTCTTTTCAGGTCGGGGCAGTGTGCAACGAGAATGGCCACGTCAGTTGGTTTTTCCCGGTTATTTTCATCGGTGCCAGTCCAGGTGAACAGGATAGCGCCGGCCTTCGGTGAAGTTACTGCCAACCCTTCTACGTTAAGCAATAAGCCTTTGCTGATCTTAACACGATCATAGGCGATTTTGAAATCGGGATAGGTGCCGTCGATGGCTTCTGATAATATCAGTGACAAACCATAGTTTGCCCCCGTCATCTTAACAGCCTGGTCCCTGAAACCAAGAATCAACAGATCATGTATAGTTTGTGTAAAGTCAGCAGCAACTTTAAACTTTGCTTTTTGCTCCTGCTGTTTTGGTGTATTGGCATTTTTGCGGGAATGTGCCTTGCTGCGCATTACTGCCACTCCGCGCCAGGATGTACCAACCACTCTTCCGATGGTGCCTGAAAATGCATCCAGGATACCGTTTTTCATTTTGCCCATAAAGAATCGATTTTAAGTGTTAATGAAAAAGACCTGCACCTGGCGAATGACCATAACCGGTATTTGATCAGTTGCCTTGTGCGATATAAAAGTAAGATGGATTTTTGTAGAATAAATCACTGGCATGTCTATCCCATCCCAACATGTTCTATTTTGTTTTATGTTATCCCAGGTTGTTCTATGTGCGTCTACAGTGTACCATATATGTCTACTGTGGTCTACATGTGTCTTGAATGG
>CBIHPC010000238.1:0-9646 GCA_966211305.1 uncultured Niastella sp. | reverse complement strand
TACAGGCTGTTGCACAGCAAAATCCGAACCTGTTAACCTCTACCATCGGGGAATCGATCGAAAGTCATATCATGGGTTTTATGGCTGAGGAAAGCAGGAAGAAAAATAAGATAATGGATGTTGTGGTATAGTATAGATGTGGCACACCTTTGAGGTGTGCCACATCTATCAATTCAATCGCAACGTACTGTCGCCGGGGTGATCAATTTTCCATTGCCCTAAAAACGAGCGGCCGCAGGATTTTATATAGCTGTAGTAATCGTAGTCTGTTTCGAAGGTTTTCAGAATATCGTAGCTGGGCCGGTATTCTTTCATGAAAGCATCCAGCGCCGGCGGGGTAAGACCGGTTATACGTCTTACCAGCGCTTTGGTAAAACGATGATCAACATACTTCTCTTTTTCTTCCCGTTCCAACCGCGCCTTCAACGCTTCCATGCGCCTGAATTTTCTGGCATTGAATAGTACATCGAAACTAACGCCCAGTCCAAACCCGCCGTCGGGGGCACTGCCAATTACCGGATCATAATCGAATACCTTTTGATATTCTTTCCGGTTGGCCAGCGAGTCCATGCGGTAGCTGGGTTGCCGAACGGTGACGGAGGGTAATGAGTCAACCGAAACCGGCAGGCTGATATCGAGCGGCAGATCGGGCGGCAGCCTTTTTACCGGGAATTTTGCGCTCATTTTGCCGAGGTAGGAAAAATAAATGGAATCATCATTGGGCACTTTTATACTATAACGGCCCAATGTATCCGTTACCGTTCCGGTGCCGGAACTGGTAAGCACGCTCACATGCGGCACGCCATAACGGGCCTGCTTATCGTACACGGTGCCTTTGATCACCACCTGTGCCATACCGGCATGGCATATCAACATCAATAGCAGCAATACAATCTTTCGTCGAAAAATAATAATACGCTTCATTTTTCGCCTGGTTTAAAAGGCATTTAAAACTGATCGGGAATTTTTCCTGGGTGTGGGGGTAAATATAAATCATTCCTGCAATTATTACGCAGAACAAGACGAATGGGACAATTTTATAGACGAATGCGGGCGGAATTGTACTGGGGAAAGCATAGCTAATAAAAAAGTTAATCCCTTCTCAAATGCGCAAATGGCGGGTGATTTTAGTAAACAGGCTCAATAAGCAACCAGGCCCCGGTATGACACCGGGGCCTGGTTGCCTATTAGAACAATGGTTATCTCATGCGAACAAGGTTAAACTGGCTGGTAAATGTTTTTACAAACCTGCCTGCAGCCGGTTACTTATCTCCTGTTCCAGCGCTTCCGGCAACGTAGCTGCTTCATTATCGATGGCAGATAATCTTTTTAGATCACTATCCCAGGTAAATATATGATCTTCACTTCCATTCACACTTATATAATATCGTAGTTCTCCATTGAAGGTAAAAGGTTCGGCAATCACTTCATATGGTACCTGGTCAACCCTTATGTCGTACGTTTTACGATTGGCGGGTTTATTTTGCGGTTTGTCGTTTTGCGGGAACGCTTCCCGGCTCTGCGAACCTGCACCTCTTCCTGAGCTTCCCTGTTTATTATTATCTCCACGTCCTGACATAATATTTAATTTTTATACAGGTAATTGCACAGTAATTGTGCCAGCCGCTATAAGCGCCAGGCTCAACAATACGAGGAATCTATTGTGCAGAATAGTAAACGGGGTGGGGGAATCGTTGCCCCGGTTATGGCTTATCCCGGCCTACGAACCTTTCTTTCCCCAGCAGGAAATCAATTGCTTTGACAACGTTTTTATCGATGCTTGCTTCGGTTTTCAGGTTAGCTATATAGCGAACGATCTCGAGTTGTAATGAGGGGCGCAGCTTATCAAAAACCGCTTTGGCTTTTTTATTTTTACTAAGTGCGGCAGTGAATTTCGGATGAGGCGTTATGGTTCTGTCGGCCGCATCAAATTCAGCGGTTACCTTTAATGTTGTACCGATCTTCTTCGGTGAGTCTTTAAGCATTTTAGTGTTTATATAAAGGCGCCATTCGCCTGCATATTTAACCAACGTTTGCGTATAAGGTACTTTATTGACCGTGCCCTTAATGGGGATCTTGCCTTTGTCTTTTCCAGCCTGTTTAAAAATGGAAACGAGTACTTTTTCGGGAACGGACACATATGGGTTGATGCCGATGATCTTTAATTCCGTCTCGAAAGCACGCATGGTTAAACGCTTTTAAGTGTTGGTACGCACCAAAAATATATATTATTGTTGGGTTACAATGAGTTGAAAAATAATCCTTGCATCCTAATGGTTGAAAACGGGATTTTTATAGTTTGTAGCGGTACGTTTTAGTGAGTAAATGGGGTGTTTATAGTTTGTAGCATATCATTTTAAACTATAAATGGGGTTCCAATAGTTTGTGGCGTACTGTTTCCAGCTATAAATGGGGTGCTAATAGTTTGTGGCGTACCATTTCCTGCTATAAATGGGGTGTTTATAGTTTTTACCATACCGTTTTAAACTATAAATGGGGTCCTATTAGTTTGTAGCGTACCATTTTAAACTATTAGTAGGGTGTTTTAAATTTTTACCGTACCATTTTAAACTATAAAGGAGGTGCAATGAATTTGTTTATCACCGCATCGTTCATTAAAGCGGTGTTGTATTTCCTAAAGAATAAATAGTCATATGTGGCATGAATACCTCGCAGATGAGGTACGCATTCCCGTATTATGCTGTTACGCCATTCCGGCACAGGTGCTTTGCTACCAGTCCGGCCACAATGCCCCCCAATCGTATACAGGCCAATCGTAAGCAACTTCCGGTTCGATGTTGCAGCGGTTGTTGACCCGTTCAATCCCATGCGGCCGGGAAGGTTTACCGCGCCTATTGCGGCTTGCCCCGGCCATTCCGCCGGGCAATCCGGCAATTTTTTTATTCATACCGCCAATAGTGAGAATGTTATGCCAGCGCTGTTTACTACATTTGCGCACTTTAATCTACTATGAAGGTTTGCATTGCTGAAAAGCCCAGCGTGGCCAGGGACATTGCAGCGGTGTTAGGCGCCAAAGAACGTAAGGAGGGTTACCTTGAAGGCAACGGCTATCAGGTTACCTGGACCTTCGGGCATTTTTGTACCCTGAAGGAACCCCATGACTATACTGAGCAATGGAAATACTGGCGCCTGGAAGACCTTCCCATGATACCGCCCAGTTTCGGCATCAAACTCATCAATAACGAAGGCGTTCAAAAGCAATTCAAAATAATAGCGCAGCTGGTGACCCAATGTGAAGAGGTGATCAACTGTGGCGACGCCGGCCAGGAGGGCGAGCTTATCCAGCGCTGGGTATTGCTGAAAGCCCAATGCACTGCGCCTGTTAAACGGTTGTGGATCTCCTCCCTTACCGAGGAAGCCATACGTGAAGGTTTTCAAAAGCTGAAGGAAGCGAGCCAGTACGATAACCTGTATGCAGCGGGCAGCGCCCGCGCCATCGGCGACTGGCTGCTGGGCATGAACGCTACCCGCCTGTTCACCAAAAAATTTGCCCAGGGAAAAACGGTGCTTTCCATTGGCCGGGTACAAACGCCCACCCTGGCCATGATCGTGGCGCGGCAAAAAGAGATCAATGCCTTTCAATCGGAAGAATACTGGGAGTTAAAGACCATATACCGCGAAACCGAATTCACGGCCGCCATCGATCGTATAAAGGTGCAGGATCGCGCTGAAAAAGGGCTGGCCTACCTGAAGGAGCATCCCTTTGAGATCACTTCCTTTGAAAGGAAGGAAGGAAAAGAAGGCAATCCCCGCCTGTTCGATCTTACGGCATTACAGGTGGAAGCCAATAAGAAATTTGCCTACTCGGCCGACGATACATTGAAATACATCCAGAACCTGTACGAGAAAAAGATGGTTACCTATCCCCGCGTAGATACCACTTATCTCCCCGATGATATGTACCCGAAAGTGGAAGGCATTTTGAGGGATATGACGCCGTATGCCGCGCTGATTGCGCCGGTGCTGGCCAATCCCATTCCCAAACTGAAAACGGTTTTCGACGATAAAAAAGTTACCGATCACCATGCCATTATTCCTACAGGTGTATATCCGTCGAACCTGGCGCCGGAAGAAAAGCGCATTTACGACCTGGTGGCAAGGCGATTCATTGCGGTATTTTATCCTGAGTGTAAAATCTCAAACACTACGGTATTGGGTAAGGTAGGACAGGTGCCTTTTAAAGTAACCGGTAAACAGATTCTTGAGCCGGGCTGGAAGGAAGTGTATGCCAATGACGTGCATACGAAGAAAGAGGAAAAAGAAAAAGAAGAGGAAGAAGAAAAGATCTTGCCGGTGTTTACAGTAGGGGAGAGCGGTCCGCATACGCCGCGCATTCATAAAGGAAAAACCTCGCCGCCCAAACCATACACCGAGGCCAGTTTGTTGCGCGCCATGGAAACGGCGGGCAAACAGGTAGATGATGAGGAAATGCGCGAGCTGTTGAAAGATAACGGAATTGGCCGGCCGTCGACCCGTGCGAACATTATCGAAACGCTGTTCCGGCGAAAGTATATAGAGAAACGCAAGAAGAATATTTTTGCAACGCAAACCGGTATCGATCTTATTGATACCATTCAAACGGAACTGCTGAAAAGTCCCGAGCTCACAGGTATATGGGAACGCAAGTTGCGGCTTATTGAAAAGGGTGAATATGCTATCGATACCTTTAAGCAGGAACTGAAGCAGATGGTGATCGATCTTACCGTTGAGGTAAAAACGGCTAATTATAAGATCATCACTGTAGCCGAAGATCAGCCCGGGAAAAAAGAAAAGGAAAAAGAAAAAGAAGACAAACCGAAAAAAGAAGCCAAACCAAAAGAACCGAAAAAGGCAATCGTAATAGAAGAACAACAATGTCCCAAATGCAAATCGCATCCGTTGAAAAAGGGAAATACCGCCTATGGCTGTGCCAACTTCAAAGTATGCGGTTTTAAATTGCCTTTTGAAGTATTTGGAAAAAAGTTGAGCGACAAACAGATCACCGACCTGCTCACCAAAGGAAAAACCGGTAAGGCAAAAGGCTGGAAACTTACCGGCGCTGATACAGAAACGGAAGGAAAGCTGAGACTGAATGATAGTTTTGAACCGGAGATAGAGTAGCAGGCGAAATGAAGTTTTGTTAATTAATAAAACTTTTTGCCTTTCTTATTGAAATATACCCTATCTTTAGTTGGTGGTTGAGCCTTTGCATCAATTTGCATCAAGTAACCGTTAATTATTCTGCCATTTATCTGCATCTTAATTAGTCTCTTACTCTTTGCTCTCTCACGTTTATCAAATTAAATTTATTAAGTATGAACATTTACGTTTCAAACTTAAGCTTCAACGTACAGGATGAAGACTTAAGAGCTTTTTTTGCTTCTTATGGAGAAATAACCTCTGTAAAAATTATTAATGACAGAACAACCGGCCAGTCGAGAGGCTTTGGGTTTGTTGAAATGGCCAATGAAGAAGAGTCTAAGAAGGCTATTTCAGAATTGGACGGAGCAATGGTTGAAGGACGCGCTATCAGGGTATCGGAAGCAAAAGAAAAAGGTGAAAGATCCGGTAGAAGTACCAACCCATTCCGTAGAAATGACGATGATAAGTACAATAATGCCAACAGTTATAATAAGAACAGGTATTAGTAATTATTTTAAAAGGGCAGCTAAAAACTGCCCTTTTATATTTTATCGTTATTTACCGCATAGCAGTAAGATCTGTTCGCTGTAAAAGCTACATTGACACTTCATACACGCCAATATAGGAGTTCATAAACCGCATATCATTCAATCCTCTTATAGCTGAACTTCCTGAAAGGTTATCCATTTTTATAAAGCCCACTCCCTGGGAAAGCCCGTCGTTGTCCTTCCTCACAATTTTTACAGACTGAACCAGTCCAAACGGAATAAAAAGATCCAGCAAGTGAGATGCTGTAGTCAGCTTGTTTAAATTACTAACCATGATATTCATATAACATATTTTTTTTACTGTGAGTAGGCTTTTTTCTGTAGATACGAAAAAGCGGTGAAGGAGAGATTATATGGAAGATAGTCCTTTAATTCCGGTATATCTAATTTATTTTAAGTGCAGAGGGGGAATGAAAGAAGCTATTTACAAATACAATAAGTGTAAGGGAAACATTACGGTGTTACCAAAAGCACAATCCCGCCAGGGATGGCAGTATACACCTGGCGGTAAATTAATAGTTAGATCTTTATGATGTTCACTGCGCCCGGTCCCTTGAGACTATTTTCGATCTCATATTGTACCCGGTCGTTTTCATTGATAATTCCTGAAAGCTGGCTATTGTGTAAGAATATCCGTTGTTTGCTTTCATCGTCATTGATGAAACCAAAACCCTTGACATGATTGTAATAAGTGACAACACCTGTTCTTTTTGCTTCCTTTTGTCTTTGTTCAAGTTTGGGAACGCTTACGTGTATTTCTTCCTGGTTGAAGACACGTTTTTTTCGTGGATCTGGTGGAGTAGCTGAAATATTTCCGTTTTCATCGAGGTATGCGATCATGTCGTTCATGGATTTGCCGCCCTTTTCTTTGTTCTGTTTCCGCTCCTGCATCTTCTCCCTCTTTTCCTGTTGCTTTCTGGCTTTTTGTTTTTCTCTTTCTCTTTTGTTCGTTGTCTCCTGAGATTTACCCATATATTTTTTAAGATTTAACTCTGATCCGGACATAGATTTTTACTGCCGGTAAATAAAGAGAAGCATTATTATAGCTAATATTATCTATCAGAGGTGGTGAAAGAAATGTAAATGTGCAGATCTGCAATTATTGTAAAGATACAAAAAATTACCGGGATAACCGCGCTTAATTCCCCAGCGGCGAGAACACGCAAAACGCAAACGCAAAGCGCTGACGCTAAAGGCTGAAGGCAGATTCAACCTACGGGGCTAATCACAAAATTTCTGATTTTCGCAATTATGCAGGGAATGGGCGCTTCGGGCTGGTGTTAAGCGTTAAGCGTTTAGCGTTAAGCTTTTTTAGTATTTTTGCACCATGAATAGTTGGAAAAGCGTAACTGAGAAAGAGCACTTCTATACCCTTTTGGAAAACTCGGCAGAAAAGCCGCAGATCATCTTCAAAGACAGTACTTCCTGTGGCATTAGCGCCCATGCAAAATACCGCCTCGAGTTGGGGTTCGATGATCACATAGCAGGCAGGGCCGACTTTCATTACCTCGACCTGTTGTCTTTTCGTCCCATCTCTAACCTGGTTGCACAGGAGCTGAAGGTTACCCACCAGAGCCCGCAGATCATTTTGCTGAAAGATAAAAAGGTAGTTTATACCTCTTCGCATGCAGCCATCGATCCGAAAGTTATAGCGCGGCATTTATCGTAAGGCTGGCGGCTAATGGTAAATGGCCAGGGGTTGCTATTAAAACACTTATTGCCAAAACTGCACGAAAAAAGGCTAAAACGACACACTTATTGGTTGGCATGGCGCGTTATGGTAATTTTTTATAGTTTCGCACCGGTCAATCAAAATCCCTATGTTCCGAACATCAAAAGTATCAGCCCTTTCTTTGGTTATATCCCTGTTTGTATTCAATACCGCCTGTAAAAAAGAGTCGACCGGTGGCGTTAGCGGCCCCCAAAAATTAACAACCTATACCGAAGACATAACCGCAGTGGGAATAGGTCATGTAGTGGAAAAATTTAATGTAAGTTATGATGGCCAGGGCCGTATTACCAGCGTTATATCAGTTAACAAACCTGGCCACCGCTATGTATACCAGTATCTCAACAATAATGCATTTACTTACGAGCACATAGAAGATAATAAGGTTACACTGCACCGCGATTATTTCATCAATGGGGAAGTGGGGATGGTGGATAGTGTTTACCAGTATAACATCATGAAGGATACCATTTCGTTTAAATACTTTTATGACAGCGACAACCGGATCGTAAAGCAAAAAGAGTATATGCATTCGTACCTTGTACCTACTTTTGTATATAATACGATCAACTACGTTTATGATATAAAGGGAACGCTTACCAGGGTAACCGAAAGTTCAGCCGAAACCACGTATCGTTATGATGCGGAATTTTTAAACACTGCCCGTATACAACCTGATTATATTCCTGCGCCGGAAAAACTGCCTACTCATACTTATTCCACCCGTTTCAATGCAACCAAAACCATAGAGCACAGTTATACCTTCGATGATAAAAAAAGGCTTACCAGCGAAAAAGCTGTAGCAAGCGATGGCAGGGTAACGGTGAAAAGCTATACCTATCAGTAAGCCGGCCGCTCTTGTTAAAATACCAGGTGAAACATAAGCGTAACCGGCGCCAGTATTTTGGCTGATAAATTCCAAGTCTCTTTCCTTTATAACCGCCAACCATGTTTTTTTAAGGCTGGAGACCAAAGCAAAAAACGGCTGTAATGCTTGCCGGATAACGGTTTTGCTACCGTGCAATGGGGTTGGCATCATAAAATATCAAAAAACATGATTATGAGGGCGGGAACCGGCGCTGTACTTTTACACCATCAAAGTAGCAAGGCAAAAGGCACAGAGGAATAAAGGCAAAAAGGAGAGAAAGCTACCACGAAGCAAAAGCTTCATCCAAATCAGATTTTACGTTTTTTTTCATATGGCAAGCAATCGTTAGAGGTCGGCTGTTTCTACAGAGGACCTTTTTTCTTTTATGGCCATCTCACGCCCCTTTCATAACCCGCCGCCAAAAATTGCGCATCTCGATAAAAAATCTCCCACCCCGGCAACCCAGGCTTACCATTCTCCGTATACTATCTCCCTTTTTCATAATTAATACATTTTGCTAATATATTTCCCGATTGAGTAAACCGAATTCCTTTTTTCGTAAGAACTTGCGGCCGGAGTCCTGTTGCTTTGCAGGAAATTAAAAGTAAAACCAAACATGAATAAAAAGATACTGATACTTACTGCTGTAGTATGTTCTGTATTTGTTAGCTCTTGCGATAAGGATAATGATGATATCGCTCCTTACAATGTGCCTGATTCCTACAACTTTACGAATGCTGAATTTGCAGAAGCCACTGCCATGGTCAACATGTGGCAGGGTTTTCAGGTGTACCTGGGCAAAAGCACCAGCCGCCAGTTGAGCCAGGATACCGTTAACTACCTGTGGAACAATACCAACAATGGTTTTACTAACGAATTCATTACCAACCTGCCCAATACCGCGGCGCAGTTGAATGCATCAGGTTTCAAACTTTCCAGCAAAACCGCTGACCCCGCTGTAATTAAGGCCATGGCCGATTCTATGGTGGAAGTAAGCCAGTTCTATAATACCGCCGGCGCTGAAGGCAAAGCCGGTAAACAGGGCAGCCGCCTGTTCAATTACGCAGGTTTTGAATACAACCAGGGTGTTGCCAAAGGAATGATGGGCGCGCTGGTGCTGTCGAATGTGAACGCCCACTTGGATGCGGCGGTTAGCGCCGATAACAGTACCGTAACGCCCGGAAAAGGCACTGCCATGGAACATGAGTGGGATATGGCATTCGGCTATGTGGGCATACCAACTGATTATGATACTACAAAATCATATGCGGGCACCGATCCCAAAAGACCGCTGGCCATCGGTGGCTATTTTGCCGAAAGAGGGAAATACATTAAAGCCGGATTTACCATTTTCGAAGC
>CBIHPC010000237.1:0-9719 GCA_966211305.1 uncultured Niastella sp. | reverse complement strand
AACCTGGCCACCATGCTGGCCAAAAGCAGGAACGCATTGATCGCTTCGCCGGCCTTATCGGCCCGGTTGACCGCAGCGCCCTACAACTTACCCGTATTGCTCGATCTGCGCGGGCAATTCACCAGCAAACTGCAGGTATACCAAACGTTATACAATACTTACTGGCCAACGATCGATCACCGGGTGCTGGTGGGCCTGAACCCCGAAGTGCATAAAGCGGCCCTGCGCGAGTATGCTACCGCGTTGGGCGCAGCCGTTATCTGGCTCGATCCCAACATACCGGCCGAAAGCACTTTGCTGAACAGTTTTCTGTCGTCCATGCCGGCCGGTTCCAATGTAATAGGCTGGTGGCCCGAGGAAGCGCCCGGCGTTCAGCGTGCATCGCAATATGGTATTGCCACCATCGCCAGCGACTGGTGTTCGAACCTTACCGTGCACAGCGGTACCTCCAGAACCGTGAACCTGAAACCGGTTCCGCCAAAACCGGCGCTTCAAAACAAGATCTATGTAGCCTTTATCCTGAGCGATGGCGACAACCTGCAGTATATCGAACACCTGATGCGCAAGCTCTGGAACAATCCCGACCGCGGTTCGGTACCCATCGGCTGGACCCTTTCGCCTGCCATGCTCGACGCCATGCCGGGTGCGTTGAACTTTTATTCGCAAACAGCCACAAACAATGATAACCTGATCTCGGGGCCCTCGGGATATGGATATGCCTACCCCAACAGTTTTCCCAATCAAAACCTGTTGAACCAGTTTGTTGCGAAAACCGAAGATTATAACAAACGCGCCGGTTTTAAAGTGATCACCATCTGGAACACCATTACCGGCGGCATCAACCAGCAGGTTGGACAGGCCTTTGCCACTCATGCGCCAACCCTGCTTGGATTAACAGCTCAAAACACGGGTGGGGGACTGACGATCTACAATAACAGTTTACCGGGTATGGCGCTTTCCTGTAACTATTGCACCAATGAACAGGCAATGAAAGATCATATCGCTTCCGCTTCCAATGGCTGGAACGGTACGCAGCCCCGGTTCGTCATTATTCAGGCGCAACCCTGGACGGATGTAAAACCAACCAATTTTAAGAATGTAGCCGGTTCGCTCAATTCAAATTATATAGTGGTAAGGCCCGATCATATTTTCCAGCTGATAAGAGAAGCGAACGGGTTAACGGTAAATCCCGCCACCATCACAAAGAAGGGGGATATGAACTGCCGCATTCCCGAAACCGGAGTTGCCGGTTATTGAGTTATTCAGTTCGGACTGTATTCGCTTTAGCCTTTAGCCTTTAGCCTTCAGCCTTCAGCCTTCGGCTTTAGGCTTTGGGCTTTAGGCTGTATTCCCCTGTTTTTAAGGTATATATGACACTTTTTTGTCAGGAAGCCCATTATAGTTAATTTGGCACCTTAACCATGGCGAAACTGCACGGAATCCTACACCGGCAACCAGTATTTTGTTGCAGTATTTGTCGTTGGTACGCTAAACCCAATTTCAGCCTAAAGTGCCAGAGAATGAACGTAAACTCACCGGAGAACGAACGGGAAGGTGGATCATTTGACGAATTGCTGTTTGACGATGCTTCCTTTGAGGAGTTCTTTAAAAAGCATTTCCTGCCGTTGTGTGCGTATTGCCAGTTTAAGTACGGCCTCGATCTCCAAATGGCCAAGGAAGTAGTGCACACGGGGTTTATCAAATTATGGGACGCCCGCAAAAATCTCGCCGCCGGCGTTTCTCCCAAATCATACCTGTATAAGATCATTACCAACAATGTGCTCGATATGTTGAAGCACCAGCGGGTGCGGCAGCAATATGTTCAATTCGTGTTGCAATCGGCAAAGGAAGGAATGGAAGCTGACGATTTCGACCGGGTAGATGTAAAGAAGCTGCAGGCAGATATAAATGCCGCCATTGCAGAACTGCCCGAACAAATGCGCCGTATTTTTGAAATGAGCCGTTTTGAGGGACTGAAATATACACAGATCGCCGAACAGCTGAATATTTCTGTAAAAACCGTGGAGACCCAGATGAGCAGGGCATTGACGAAGCTGCGTGAAAAGCTGTCAGCCTATCTTTCTGCAATCATTATCATATTGATTCTCACCGTACTGTTAAATAAATAAAAATTTTTTAAATGCGCTGTAAGGGTAAATCCTTTCATGGTCGTATCAATAAATAGTGCATGGAACGAAATAATCAAATGAAGGAGCTGATAGTCAAATACCTGGTCAATGAACTGAGTGAAGAAGAGTGTTCGCTGTTGGTTGAATGGATCAATTCAAATGAGGAAAACCGGCGTTACTTCAATAATATAAAAGATACCTGGCAACTGACCGCTGTTAAGTTAACAGAGCAGGTGAGCGGGGAAACCGAATGGCAAACGTTTAAAGAAGCGATTGCCGCAAGGGAAGCAAAGGTCATTGCCATCGATGAGCAGCAAACGCAGGGGTATGAATCAGCAGGGGAGGAGAGCGGCAGGTTCAAACGGATCATTTACCGCAGACTGTGGCTGGTTGCCGCGGCCGTTGCCATTGTGCTGTTTATTGGTTTTGGCTGGAATTACTTTTTTTCGGGAACCACACAACCAGCGGTGGTAACGAAAACCGAAACCGTTGATGAAGCAGTAGAACCGTTAATACAGCGGGAGGTGAATACGACCGGTAAAGAAAAGAATATAACGCTGGCCGACGGCTCTATGATCGTACTGTTCAATAACAGTGAGGTTACATTTGAAGCGCCTTTCGCCAGGCGGCATATAAAACTAATTGGAAAAGCCTTATTCAGGGTAGCGAAAGATACGGCAAAACCGTTCACTGTTGAAAGCGGTGCTATTGCCACCACGGCGCTGGGCACCGAATTTACGGTTACGGCTTATGCAGGCAAAGAACAATTGACGGTAAGGCTGTATAACGGCAAGGTGGTTATAAAACCAACTGACAATAGCAGTAGTTTAATGAAAAGCGATGTGTTTTTAACACCCGGACAGGAGTTTGTATATGGTCCCGATAAAACACTGGTAAGAAAGTTCAGCAGCAATGATCAGCCGGTAGCCGCCGGTGACCGAATTAAGGCGAAGGATAATCCTTCTTTACCGGTCAATGCCAAAGGCTCATGGCACATGTATAACAACCAGAGCCTGTCGCAGGTATTCGATCATTTGTCGGGCATGTATAAAGTAACGATCATGTATGAGGACAAAGACGTGCAGAAGAAATATTTCGTAGGGCAATTCAAAACAACCGATTCCATAGCAACGATATTGAATTTGATAACCAAAGCCAATAAACTAAAATTCACAAGGGAAGGCAATACCTATATCATCCATCGGTAAGGATACCATTTTACCAGTTTAACCAGTAATTAGACCATACTATTTTTAAAACGGTGCCCCGGGCAGGAGACTGCTTCAACCCGGGCAACAGGGCCGTATTATCTAAAAATTGCAAGCTATATGAGATTAACGATTGTTAGATCCAGGGCTTTTATTTTGTCCCTAATCCTCCTCAGTCAACTATTACTTTTATCGCAAGCCAACGCACAACAAAGGACCAGTACGGTCACCGGCGTTGTTACCAATGAAAAGAATGAACCGATACCCAATGTTACCGTGGTAGCGCGGAACATGGCGACGAACTACTCGGCCGGTACCAGTACCGATACCGCCGGGGTGTTTACCTTTAACAACCTCACTGCCGGCGGGCCTTACAATTTTTCGTTTTCGGTAGTAAGCCACAAAGCGCATAACCTGAACGGCTATACACTGAAGGAAGGCGCTTCTCTTTCGCTGGTGGTTACCATGCAGGAGATCGAGAGCGCGCTCGAGCAGGTGGTAGTGGTTGGTTATGGCACCCGCAAAAGAAGTGAAGTAACCAGCTCGATCGTGAGCGTGAATGCCGATGAGATCCGCTCACGGCCCGTGCAGAACGCCATGCAGGCCATACAGGGAAAGGCCGCGGGCGTGGATATTACTTCGAACGAACGACCCGGTGAAATAGGCAGTATCCGTATCAGGGGCGAACGGTCATTGGCCAGCAACATCAATGAACGGATCAATGATCCCCTGTATGTGGTTGACGGAATTCCCCTCAACTTCGGAAGCATAGCTGCGGTGAACCCCAACGATATTGAAACTATCGACATCCTCAAGGACGCCTCTGCCACCGCTATTTACGGATCAAGAGGCGCCAATGGCGTTATACTTATCACCACGAAAAAAGGTAAGAACGGTTCACTGAGGCTTGACTATGTAGGTACGCTTACCGTTGAAGACATCCAGGACCGCATGGAACTGATGAACTCGGCGCAATATATCGGGTTCCGCCGCGATGCTTACCGGCGGGTGAAGTACCTGAACCCTGCGGCGCCTGCCAATTCAACCTATCCCGATAACCCAACCATGGCCGACGACCAGCGGATCTTCGGCCAGGATGCATACGCCTGGGCCAACGTGCAGAAAGGCTGGGCCAATGGTACCTGGGATGGCAGCCTGGTGCCTACCACCGACTGGCGCAAAATGGTAAAGCAAACCGGTGTAACGCACGACCATATCGTTAGCGTTAGCGGCGGTTCACAAAAAGTGAAAGCCTATGCATCGTTCGGTTACCTGAAACAGGATGGAACACAACTGGGACAGGACTTTACAAGGTATTCTTCCAAATTCAATATAGAGATCAATCCCGTTAAATGGTTCAGCATGGGAAGCTCCATTACTGCTTCCTATGGCCTGCAGAATTACGGGTTCGCCACCACCAACGCTACAGGGCCCGGTTCGTTATATGCGGCGGCATCGGGTATGCTGCCCTATGCCATACCGTACGATGAGAACGGAAAACGGATCAATTTACCGGGCGGCGATGTGAACATTCAAAATCCCATTGGGGAAGAAAAATACAATATCAACCTGCGTAAAACGCTGCGCGCCATGGGCGCCTTCCACCTCGAATTCATGCCCATCAACGGGTTGCGCTACCGCTTGACGTTCGGTCCTGATTATAACAATTATTACAACGGCCGCTGGATGGATTCCATGTCGATTAACCGCGGCGCCGGCCAGTCGGGCTCAAGCAATTATGCCCAACTGAACCAGACCAACGGTTTTTCATGGACGCTCGACCATTTGCTGACCTATAATAAAACCATTGGCGGCGTACACGATTTCGGCGCTACCTTCCTGTACAGCGCAACAAAGGTGCGCCAGGAAAACTCTTCCATGACCGCCTCCAAATTGCCGTGGTCGAGCCAGAAATGGTATGCCCTGAACTCGGTAAGCGCACTCGATGCATTCAGTACCGGCCTTTCGGAGAATTCACTGCTGTCGTATATGGGCCGTGTGTTCTATTCTTATAAAGGAAAATATTTCATCGATGCTTATACCCGGTGGGATGGCGCTTCGCAGCTGGCCGACGGCAACAAGTGGGCGGCATTCCCGGCAGCATCGGTTGCCTGGCGTGTTAGCCAGGAGCCCTTCATGGAAGATGTAACCTGGGTCAACAACCTGAAACTTCGCCTCGGTGTAGGTACGGTGGGCAATTCGGCGGTGAATTTGTATCAGACAAAGGGTGGACTGCAAACATTGTATTACACCTGGGGCCCGATGGTTGAAGCAGGTTATGTTTCTTCCGATCCTTCTTCTGCCAACCCAACCGTAATGGCCAATAAAAACCTTACCTGGGAGCGCACCCGCTCAACCAACCTCGGTATTGAATATGGTTTGTTCAATTCAAGAATAAACGGTTCAATAGACCTGTACGCTTCCCGGTCAACCGGCCTCATCAGCCAGCGGCCCATACCGGCATTGTTAGGTTATACCACAACCATCGACAACGTGGGTATTACTACCAACAAAGGCATCGAGATCACCCTGAATACAAAGAATATTCAGCAAAGGGATTTCACCTGGACCTCGGGCATCAGTTTTGCCGTCAACCGCGACAAGGTGGTTGAAACGGCCAACGGGCCCGTACCCGACCTTACGATGAACTGGTTCCCCGATAACCGCATCAACGTAATTTACGATTATGAAAAAGCGGGCATCTGGCAGGAAGGCGATAAGGATGAAATGGATAAGTTCAATGCCAACCTGGCTGCTAACAGCCAGTTCAGGCCCGGCATGATCAAAGTGGTTGACCAGAACGGCGATTACAAAATCGACGCCAATAACGACCGGAAAGTGGTTGGTAACCTGCAACCCAGCTGGAACGGCGGCCTTTTAAATGAATTCACGTATAAGAACTGGAGTTTGAACGTGTTCATGTTTGCCCGCTGGAACTTTTATGTACGTACCGGTGCAGAAGCGCTGCAGGGCCGTTTTGCCCAGCGCGTGCTGAATTACTGGACGCCCGCCAACCCAACCAACGATTATCCTTCACCGAACTACAATAATGCAGCCGGCGATACCTACCGCTCGGCGATGAATTACCAGAACGGTTCATTCATCAAGATCAGGAACATTACGCTGTCGTACCAGATGCCGCACGGCCTCCTCGGAAAGCTTAAAATGAAAAACTGCCGCATATATGCACAAGCCATGAACCCGGGATTGATCTATAGCAAAATTGACTGGATCGATCCGGACCTGGGCGGATCTACATGGAACAGGGGATTTGTATTTGGCGTGAATGCCGGCTTTTAATTAACAACGATTAATACTTACATATGAAATACTTCAAAATATTTACTCCCGTAGGCGCATTGGCACTGGCGCTGACTATTGGAGGTGGCTGTAGTAAATCATTTTTGAACGAAGAACTGATCACCGCAAGAAGCACGGCCGATTATGAAACAACAGCCGGGCTCGACGGGCTGGCTACCGGTATGTATCAAAGCCTTCGCTTCCATTTTAACTACGAGTGGGCTTATGCTACAACAAACTATGGTGTTGACGAGTTTACCGTTGGCGGCGACCCCACCATGCAGATGTGGAATTCTTATGATGCCAACCTGAATTCCCTTACCGGCGATGTACGCACCGTTTGGGATAACATGTACGGGGCTATCAACTCTGCCAACATTATTATACAGAACGTGCCCACGTATTATGAAGGCCCTAATAAGGACACCAGGCTGGGAGAGGGGTACTTTATGCGTGGCTTCAATTATTTCAAACTGCTGAACCAGTATGGCGGCGTACCGTTGAAACTGCTTCCATCGACATCAGTTGAATTTGAGTTTACCCGCAATAGCGAGCAGGAAGTGTTTGAACAGATACTGAGCGACCTGAAGCAGGCCTATGATCTGCTGCCGCCCACAGCTGCGCAAAGAGGCCGTATAACCAAATGGGCGGCTGCGCACTTCCTGGCGAAGGCGCATTTGTTCAGGGCCAGTGAAGCATACAACGGCTGGAACGGTTCTACAAAGGCTGCCGATCTCGACAATGTGATCAAATATGGTAATGAAGTGATCAATAACAGCGGGCATAAACTGGCCACCAATTTCGTCGATCTCTGGAATTATACCGGCCCCGACGCTGCCAATGAAACCAATGCAGAGATCATTCTTTCGGCCCAGTTCAGCAATAATACCTCTACCCAGGGCCGTTTTGGCAATCAACTGCATTTACATTACCCCTCGGTTTACCAGAACCTGGCGGGTATGGCGCGCGACCTGCCCGGCGGCCGCGAGTTCCAGCGCCTGCGTTCAACCGATTATGCCATGGATGTATTCGACCGGGTGAACGATTCGCGTTTCTGGAAGAGTTTTAAAACACGGTATCTCTGCAATAACCCCAATGGCGCACCCAAATGGAATGCCACCTATGCCCCCACGCCCGCACAGGTTGGTGTGGCAAAGTTTACCGGCGGACAGGAATCTATTCTGTATATTGTAAACAATGCCGGCGACAGCCGCTACACGTCGGATAATATCAACTTTCGTGCACCGCATATGTTTGTGCGTTATTTCAATGGCCAGGCCGGAAATATGTTGGGCAACCATGGTAATTACAGCGCCTCCCGTTATGTAGGTTTGTCGAAATTTGCCGATGGGTCACGGGAAACCGTTGCATCGCAGTTCGGCCGCCGCGACGGAATCCTGGCGCGCCTCGCCGATACCTATTTAATGGTAGCCGAAGCGTATGGCCGTAAAGGACAGTATGACGATGCTTTGCCTTTTATCAACGCTTTGCGCGACCGGGCGGCTTATAAGAATGGGGAGGACCGCGATTTTTATGTTGACGGCGGAGTGGCTTACAAAACCAATGCGGCCGCCAATACCGCAGCATTTGTTTCCTACAGCGACCGGAACACTTATTACGAATCGAATGATATCGCAGTGCCTACCACAGCAAGTACTTTAAGCGATATGCACATCAATAATGTAAGCGAGATCTTCAGCTCCACACGTGAATTCTATACGTTGCTGAATGCCGGCAGCGATGAGAGTAAATTCCTGCAGTTTATTTTGAATGAGCGCTCACGCGAACTTATTGGTGAGTTGATGCGATGGGAAGACCTGACGCGCACCAAAACACTGGTGGCACGGTGCCAGGCGTTCAATGCCGAAGCGAAACCGGCCGCCAAAGATTACCTGAGGCCCATTCCTCAGTCGTTCCTCGATCAGATAAAAACATCGGGAAGGCCATTGACGGCGGAAGAAAAAGCCGGTATGCAAAACCCCGGCTGGTAGTCATAAACGATGCCGCTGATCAGGGCGTTCCTTTTATACAACAATAGTGTGCTGCAAGGTGGGTCGTCCTCAAACGGGCGGCTCACCTTTTTTTGTTAGCCGGTTCACAGCTGCCAACCCGCTCTTTACCGCTTTTTAGTATGTGCATTCCCGCAATTGTTTTCGCAGGGGAGCGTGATTATTCGAAGTAACAGTACTACACTATAAAACAAACTTTAATGCATCGAAATTTTTTCAATATCTGGTATTGTTTTTGCTCGAAAGATGCCATACTTTGCGAGAAGTATAAATTCTAATCCATTACCAATGAAAATGAATGTCCCTATTGTTATTGGCATAATGGCTGTCTTTGCCTCCTGCACAGCTTCTTACCAGGCACAAAGAACCGTCTGGACTGTACAGGAAGTACAACAGTGGTACAACAAAGACACAGCAAAAGCCAACACTAATTGCGTACTGTACCGGGGTTCCGACACCCAGCAACATCATTTCCTGACCCAGTTTATTGACAAATGGGTCTTCCTTACCATCAAAAAGAACGAGCTGGCCATTCCTGAAGAAAAACCATATAAGGTTGATTCAGCAGTAAAGCTGGGCTACTATTATGTAGACCCCAATAATCATTTCGTAAAGATCAAGGACTTTAACTAATGCTGCAGTGATGACCGGGTAATTATACGTTTACCAGCCCGGTTAAATTCATGTAATATTCCACATAGGCACAAATTTCCCTGGCTTCGTGTATCAAATGCACGGGTTGGCAGAATGAGGGCCGTTTAAATCAGGGTTTTGTCCTATGTGGTTTAAATAAATATAAGCCGAACCATTGCAATTGTTCTACCTAATAGTTAAATTTCTACTTTAATCTAAAAATCCGATACCATGTGGAAATCACTTGCCAACACCCAACGTGTATTTCAGGGAGATAAGATCCGCTTCAACAACTCTCCCCGCGAATTCAACACCGACACATTATTTCAGGTTGTTAGAACCGATGAGCACTATTTTGAAGTGCAGCCAATTGCTCCGGAAAGCGATCCCATTCAAAACTTCGCCAAAAAGATCGTCAGGTACTTCGACATCGGTTATTA
>CBIHPC010000236.1:0-9723 GCA_966211305.1 uncultured Niastella sp. | reverse complement strand
TGCCAGGGTCCTTCATGACAAAACATCAACAGGTTGGGATCGGTTGAAGAGAACTGTACATGGTTCAACCAGGCGCTGTCGGTAAACAATGGTTTTAATTGCTTGCTATCGATGTCAATAACAAACAGGGTACGGGGCAAACGGGCCTCGTAAATTTTTTGAAAGTAATCGTGCTTGGCAGGGTTCCGCCTGAAGATCTCTTTTTCTGCATCGGTACTGCGGGCGCCGGCCAGTAAAGTTTCATTGGCATTTACCGTTGTGATGGTTGCCTTGAAATGGGCCGGGAACACAAATACCAGGCTTGTTCTTTTGGTATCGATATTGGTTACAAAAACACTGTCTTTGATCTGGTAATAAACATTATGTCCTTTTGCGCTTACGATCTCGCCGTTCATTGGCGCCCCCTGGTGCGTAAGCTGTTCAATTTTCCGGGTATTGAGGTCAACGGTATATAACTGCCGGCCGTTGGTACTATCAGTACTGTAGAAAACCATCTTATCGCCAACGAACGGGTTGTTATGAAAATAGAAACTGGCGTTCCTGCCTGTTTTGTTCGATAGCCTTACAATGGTATGTTTGGTAGTAGCGTCGATCCAGGTGTCGGGCATGGGCTTTTGTGAGCCGGTTTCCAATACCGGTTGTGCAGTGGCTGCAAGGGATGCCAATAACACTATTGACAGAAAATGTTTTTTCATATAGAAGCCGTTTAATACCCCAGGTTCTGTTCGTACAAGCCCGGTTTTACATCCAACTCCGATTGCGGTACCGGATATAAGATGTAATTCTTTTGAAAAGGTTGCATCACTTTACCAACATCTTCCTGCGTGATCCAGCTTGTCATAACGGTTTCTACCAGTCCGCTGCGCACAAGATCATGCCAGCGGGTACCTTCAGCCGCAAACTCTTTTCTTCTTTCTTCCATCAATTGTGGTAACGTTACGTTTGATACAGGATCTTCCATGCCGGCACGCTTCCGTACCTGGTTAACGATGGCATCCACTTCAGCCTGCGTTCCGGTGGCGCCATGGAGAATGCATTCCGCTTTCAGCATTAAGATATCTGTGTACCGCAATGCGATAAAATTAATAGGCCAGTCGAGCCGGTTATTGGGTACTTTAGTAAGGTTAACATATTTTTTAAAGAACGACCGGGTTTCGGTAACACCGTTGTTCGTATAACCGGTTTGTATAGAGAACGGCCTGCGTAATGTATCTGCAGTTTCATATGAATTCAACAGGTTGTTCGAAACAGGCCTGATGGTTAAACCGCCCTGAGTGGCCTTACCCTGCGACTGAAACCAGGTATCGGGCACAAGCAACCAGGGAAATGTACTGCCTACCACCGGGGTTGAACCTGTATTATACTGCACATCAAAAATCACTTCCGGATTGTTTTCTTTATCATAGTCAAAAATGTCGGCGTATTTTGTTGCGAATGTGTACTTCTTGCTGTTGATGATCTCATTGAGCAGGGTGAGCGCCTGGTCCCATTCGTTCAAACCCAAACCCGGTCCTTTGATATCATAGGTTGGGCCCGAACGGGTCATATACACCAGGGCCAGTATTCCTTTGGCGGCATACCTGGTAGCTCTTCCTTTATCGGCCGCTGCAGCATAAGCTTCGGGTAAACTGGCGGCCGCAAACTGCAGGTCGGAAATGATCAGGTTATACACGTCGGTCACAGGGCTTCTGCCTGTTTGCAATGCTTCTGCGGGAGTAACCGATCTCTCAATGACAGGCACGCGGCCAAACCATCTTACCAGGTCGAAATAATAAAAAGCACGAAGGAACCGGGCTTCCGCTTCCAGCCGGGTGCGCAAGCCCGCATCGGAAATAACAGTTGCACCTTTAAGACTTAAGTTTTCCAGCAGCTGATTGGCTTTGAAGATGCCGGTATAGTTACCAGACCATGCTTCCGTTACATACGCATTACCGGCAATCGTTTTATGAAAACTGTTGATGCCTTCCCATTCACGCACACCGCCATCCGAAACGGCATATAAATTATCCGACCGGGTTTCCGACAGGTTCAGCATTCTGTCGGGCCATGTTCTTAATCCATTGTATGCGGCATTTACGCCCTGTATAAAATCATTCCGGCTTGCATAAAAAGTTCCAGTGGCTTGCGATGAAATAGGGTTTTGATCGAGCTTTTTGTCACAGGCGCTCAACAACCCTACGACAGCGATCAATGAATAACCAACTATTTTTTTCATATAGACTCAATTATCTGAATTAAAAAGTAATGTTTACACCCAGGATCAATGATTTTGGCAGGGGCAATCCGCCATAGTCGCCTGGTTCGGGGAACAGGTTGTTACCGCTCAGGTCAGTATTGTTTGCTTCGGGGTTCATGCCGCCTTTGTATTTATCGTGGCCAAAGAAGTTTTCGGCTGTGAGATATACGCGGGCCGACTGCATTATCTTTTTTGCTTTTATTACGCGGTTGAGATCATAACCGAGGCTGATCATACGAACGCGGATGTAATCTGATGAATACAACCAGTCGGTATTGGCGATCTGGCCGAAGGTGGAATAAGCCTTACCTACTTTACCGGCCCCCGGGTTATCGGGTGAACGCCAGCGGTCGCGGAAAAAGCCCAGCGCATTATCAACCGTACCCTGCCCTGTTCTGCCCAATGCGCGGCCTAATAAAGAATAGATCGATCCCCCGCGCTGGCCCTGTACCAATACGCTAAAATCAAATCCTTTGTACCGTACGGTATTGGTGATGCCATACACGTAATCGGGATTTGGATGTGCTACGATCTGGCGGTCGTTAAGGTCAATGCTTCCATCCGGGGTGAAATCTTCGTACCTGGGATCGCCAACGGTTTGTGGTCCGTAAGTAGCCACGTTCTTATTGATATCATCCTGGGTAAGAATGCCGGTTTGTTTAACAACATAAATGCTGTAGAGCGGATCGCCTACACGCAATATAGAATGTTGCGCACCGCCAAAAGCGGTTGGTATGATGATCTGCGACTGCCCCGGCGCCAACGACAATACTTTATTCGTGTTGTGGCTCAGGTTGAAAGAAGTGGTCCAATGCAATGGCCCTTTTGTAATATTCCGCGAAGAAAGCTCTATCTCCCAGCCTTTGTTGCGGGTGGCTCCTAAATTATCGAGGTAGGTACTAAAACCTGTTACCCAGGGTATGGGCACGTTCAATAACAGGCCGGTACTTTTTCTTGTATAAATATCGAATGATGCACTGAGGCGGTTGTTTAACACTGTTACATCGATGCCCGCATCATAGGTTTCCGATTTTTCCCACGTAAGGTTTGGGTTGGGAAGATTTCCATTGGCCTGGCCAATAACATAAGCGCCATTGAATGAATAGTTATATGCAGATAATGCAGAAATGGTTGAGTAATCGGGAATTTGATAGTTACCTGCTTTACCCCAGCTTGCGCGTAGTTTCAGGTCGTTGATAAAAGAAATGTTCCGCAGGAAGTTCTCTTCCGACACCCGCCAGCCTACCGAAGCGCTCGGGAACCAGCCCCATTTATTATTGGCGCCAAACCGGCTCGAACCATCGCGGCGTATACTGGCAGAGAACATGTATTTACCATCGAAAGCGTATTGCACGCGCGCCAGGTACGACAGCAGTATGTTCCTCGTTTCAGTGGTCGTACTGGTATATCCGTTAGCCGCATTTAGCGTAATTACATCGTTCCTGAACCCGCCATTCGATCTGATCTGCTGGTTATCGAGCTTTTCTGAATTATAGGTAAAACCGGCCACAGCAGAAATATCATGCCGGTCGATGGTCTTATTATAAGAGAGGGTGTTCTCGTTTACAAAGGTTTGCTTTTTGTAACCATTGAACGATCCGTTCGACTGCAGCGTGCCCTGCGCCAGCCGCGTAGCCAGGGTACTAACCACCTTGTAAGGCGTATAGCTTTTGCTGTCGTTATCTATATTATCGAGGTTAAGCGTTGTTTTGAATGTCATGCCCGGAATGATCTGGTATTCGCCATACACGGTAGTAAGCGTACGGAAACGCCTGGTTTCACCCAGTATGTATTTCAATTTCGCATATGGGCTGTTGGTCGATGTGCTCCACCGGTACTGGCCATTCATTCCCACATTCGGCTCGAGGCCCATGCTATCTTCCTGTACAGGGCTCATACTTAACGACTGGTGCAGGATGTTGTCTTTCCCTTCCACACCGGGGTCGTTAATTATTGAATACGTGGGAGCAATGTTCAGTCCGAACTTCAGTTTTTTGTTCGCGTTCACCTCTATGTTGGCGCGTGCGGAATAACTGGTGAAATCTGTATTGATCACCATTCCCTCCTGCCGGGTAAAATTGCCCGACACATAATAACGAACAAACTCATTACCGCCGCTGGCCGAGATCTGGTGGTTTTGCATCAATCCTTTGCGGAAGATCTCATCCTGCCAGTCGATCAGGCGCAAGCCTGGGTATCCAGGTTGTGCCCACCGCTCATCGGTCATATAGGTAGTGTTGTATGCATTGGCGCCCAGCTTCAAAATCTGCCGCCGTTTGGTGTTATCGTCATTGGCCGTGGCGCCCTGCGCGCCATAATCAGCCACATATCTGGCATTCACCATTTCAGTGAAACGGTCCATCCATTCCATAGGGCTCAGCATATCGAGTTTCCTGGTACGTTCGCTATAACCTACATAACTGTTCACATCGATCTTTGCTTTACCTGTTTTACCGCGTTTGGTGGTGATGAGCACCACCCCGTTGGCCGCGCGTGAGCCATAAATAGCCGCGGCTGCAGCATCTTTCAATACCTGGATGTTTTCGATATCGTTGGGGTTGATGTTGTCGAGCGGGTTCCCGTTTGCATAATTACCCGCCGTATTCGGCGAAGCGGTAGCCAGGGGAAAACCGTCAATTACATACAGGGGCTCGTTACCTGCCGTTATAGAACCGGTTCCACGCACCTGAACGCTAAAGCCTTTACCCAGCGCGCCACTGGTTTGTTTAACGGCAACACCGGCCATTTGGCCTACCAGCGCCTGATCTATCCTTGTTACAGGCCGCTCGTCGAGTTTGCTGGCATCGAATGATGCCGTTGCGGCGGTGAGGTTCCTTTTCTTTTGCGTACCGTAACCGATCACCACCACATCATCGAGCGTGTTGTTCTTTGCAGCGGTAAGCCGAATGGTTACAATGGTTTGCCCGTTCAACGGAAATTCCTTTGTGCTGAAACCAACAGAAGAAACAACGAGGATCTCCTTTCCTGTAACTACATTAATCGTAAAGGAACCATCTTCTTTGGCACCGGCATTCCTTGCCGTGCCTTTTACCTGCACGGTAGCGCCGGGCACTGCATTGCCTTTTTCGTCAGTGATCTTTCCGGTTACAGTTACAGGTGCGGTTTCGTTTTGTGATCTTACCTGAAAAAATGTGAAGAGAAGAAATACTGGTATTAACCCAATACCCTTTGACAGAGGTTGCACAATTCTCATATGAACTAGTTAAATAGTTAACAATCGTCTGATGTAGTTAAAATTAGGATCACCCGTTACAACATTCGTCCTGATCTATCCTGCCTAAATTGAATTAGCAGTTGCATAAACGGGCAAAGGCGAACTTTTTACCTTTTTATAAATGCGCCGGATCTCCATCAGGCAAAACGCTTTTATTGCGACCTGCGATTCGGATCGCTGCCGGTTTTCACCATATTATCCAGCATACAACACCTCACATTCATTTGCAGTGCACAGATTTGAAGATGGACTTTTATCCGTTAAATGTCATGTTAACATTTCCGGGAACGATTGCGTAGAATAAACATCCATACGGGATGCTTCAGGACAGTTTTAACTCGTGAAATTTTAATTTTATACCAGTTACTGCTAAATAACCAAAACGAAACTGACTTGCCATGCTGTACTTTACAACTACAGCTATCACCTCAGCTGTGATAGCTATTGTCCACGCTTTTCCTTCATTTTCATATCCGATTTCATTTACGGGAACTCCACCAGCATTTATAACAATCGCTCATTAGCCCCTAAGCCGGGTACCCGGATGCTATTCGTCTGCATCTGGTTTTCATATATAGACTAAACAATCTCTTGCCATGGGTAAATCCTTACAACCAATTATTTTAATTGTTATTTCGTGTTTATTACTGGTCAACTGCCGTAAGAAACAATGGGATGAATATTACGGCCGGCCCGAAAACCTTGAACCGCCCATTTTTCAAACGCTACAAAGCAGGGGCAATTTTACTTCACTGATCGCCTGTATTGACAAGGCCGGTTACAAAGATATTCTTAGTAAAGCGGGCTACTGGACACTGTTTGCACCTACTGATGAAGCATTCGATAAATATTTTAAAGAACGCAATATCAGCGGCATTGAAGCGCTCGACGCCGAAACAGCGCAAAAAATAGTGCGGTATTGCCTGGTATACAATTCTTTCAACACCGACCTGCTCGATGACTATCAGGTATCGGGCGGGATCCAGGCCGATAAAGCATTCAAACGCAGAACCGCATATTATGATTTGTTCGATACGGCTACCGTTAACGGCCAGTTATTGCATACCATAGCTTCCAACCGGAATGGTAACTATAACTCTTCAGACAATAACAACAAATACATTCCTTATTTCACTGATCCTTTTTTCAAAACGACGAAGCTTTCTGCAACAGACTACAATTACTTCTATCCCGGCACCCCATTCACAGGCCTTAATATTCTCGACGCACGGGTAACGGAGTCGAACATCCCCGCCGAAAACGGCAATATACATGTCATAGACAAAGTATTGACCCCATTGCCGAATATTGAGAAATATCTCGCTTCCAAATCAGAATACAGCCTGTTCAACAGCCTTTACGAGCGTTTTATGGTTTCCTATGCAGAAAATGCAGACGCTACCAAAAGGTATCAGATATTAAATAACAGCAGCGACAAGGTGTATGTAAAGTATTACAATGCAGCCCTTGCGTTCTCCTTAAATAATGAGAACTACCTGAAAGCGCAGGATAATGACGGCCAAATGAACGGCTGGAGCATTTTCGCACCAACGAACAGTGCGCTGGAACCCTACCTGAAAAATGTAGTGCTGGAACATTATAATAATGATCTGAACAACCTGAACAAACTTCCGATCCAGATCCTGGTCGATTTCCTGAATGCCCATATGTGGCAGTCGCCTGTCTGGCCTACCAAATTTGCCACAACCGGTAATTTCCATGGAGAAGAGGCCCGGTTCAATCCGAATTCAGATATCCTGGACAAAAAGATCCTCAGTAACGGTTTTTTCTTCGGCGCCGGTAAGGTGCAGGAATCGAACCTGTTCTTTACAGTTTATTCCCGGCCTTACCTCGATCCGAAATATTCCCTGATGACACGGTTGCTGAATACCGATCTTAAATCGATCATCACCAATCCGAATTTCAGGTATACCATCATCATGATGCCCGACGATCTTATCCGCAGTCTTGGGTTCGACTGGGACGCGAACAGGAACACATGGATCAACACCAATACAGCGGCATTCGGCTCCGGCGATGCCAGGGGTACGCTGACGCGGCTGGTGAATATGAGTGTTATTGCAACACCTAATAATGAATTGGATAACCTCAGCGGCGAGGGCATTATTGAAACGATGGGCGGCGAAATGATAAAGTGGTTGAATGGCAAGCTATATGGAGCTGGTAATATTGACAGTAATAATGTCGTATCCATCGTTGATACCAAAAAGCTGAATAACGGTACGGTGTATTATACCGATAAGTTATTGTACTGGTCGGCCGTGCCTGTTGGAAAAAGACTGGAAGCATTGGCGACCTCTTCCTCGCCCTATTACCACTTTTTCGAGTATCTGAAAAATTCAAAGATCTACAACTCCACAACAGGCATTATAACGGGTGCGCCGCTGGGCTTTTTTGGCACATTGATGATCCCCGACAGCGCCGCCATAATGAAAGCGGTGAACGACGGGCTTTTACCCGGTACAGGAACAGCGCCTAACAAAACACCGGTATATGCGCCTTCTGCGGCCGCAGATCAGGAACTGGTAACAGGTTTTATACAGGCGCACATTTTAAAAAAATCGGTGATCGAAGACCCCAAACAGCATGATACAGATATAGAATCGCTGTTTAAAAATTTAAGCGACCGCACCACAAGAGTAAAGGTGTACACAAACGGCGGACTGAGTTTTCTGGATGAGCTCCTGCAACCGGTTAACATCAATCCGGCTTTCAGCAATGTACTGGCCGATCGCTTTGTAATTCACTCGATCGACAGGTACCTGACACCCATCAAATGATTATTTCGCAAAACTGACATATGAAAAATTTGTTCTCATCCGGCTCCATGCTGATAGTATTGCTGGCTGCCCTGATGCCTTTCAGCAACCTGCAGGCCCAAACCCAACCATTTATCGTTCGCGGTAAAGTAGTAAGCAACCGTGATAAAACGCCTATCCATGGCGCGTCAGTAACCGAAATAGATAAAGACGAACGAATAATTCGGGGTGTTTCCACCGACATCGACGGCAACTTTGCCCTTCGCATGACAAATTCCAAAAACAAGATCTCGATCTCTTATATAGGTTTTAAATCAACCGTTCAAAGCCTCAATGGAAAAACGACCATCAATGTTCAGCTGGCGCCCACCAATTCAGATATGGATGAGATCATTGTGGTAGCAGAAAAGAAAACCGACAATGGCATGATGCCCATCTCTGAGAGAGACCGCACATTTGCCGCTGCAACCATCAGCGCTAAGGAAATGGAAGAAATGCAATCCACTTCCATCGATCAGGCTTTGCAGGGCCGGTTACCGGGCCTGGATATTACCGCCAGTTCCGGCGACCCCGGCGCGGCCATGAGTATCAAGATCCGCGGAACTTCTTCCATCAACTCATCCGATAACCCACTGATCGTTGTAGACGGAATGCCTTATGAAACTGAGATCCCTTCCGACTTCAATTTCGGAACCGCCGACGAACAGGGTTATGCCGCATTGTTGAACATTGCCCCCTCTGATATTAAAGACATCACAGTGCTGAAAGATGCCGCCGCCACGGCCGTATGGGGCGCCCGCGCAGCCGGCGGCGTGTTGATAATAACTACCAAACGCGGCAAAATGGGTAAGCCCTCACTGACATATACCTTTAAAGCATCAGTAACCAAAGCCCCCGACGCCATTCCCATGCTCAACGGTGATCAGTATTCTATGCTGATCCCCGAAATGGTAATGAACCGAAACGGTGTTCCGCTCAATACCTCCACAGTAAAAGAATTTCAGTACGATCTCAACGACCCGTACTGGTATTACAACTATAGCAATAATACCGACTGGGTGAGTGCGATAAGACAAACAGGTTACATCCAAAACCACAATTTGTCGATGAACGGCGGTGGTAAAAAAGCCAGGTACTTTTCCTCACTCGATTATACCAAACAAACAGGTACTACCATAGGAAATGACCTGAGCCGAATAAACACCCGTATTAATCTCGACTATACGGTATCGGCCCGGATCCGTTTCAGGACCGACCTTTCTTACTCACACTCTACCAACAACCGTAACTATGCCGATAACCTGCTGGAGATTGCTTATAAAAAAATGCCAAACATGAGCATTTATGAATTTGATGAGTACGGGAACCAAACGCCTAATTTCTTTTCGCCCGCGGCTAACGTACAGGGACAATATTTCGGCATCAGCAGCAATAGAGTAAGAGGTACGGTTAACCCGGTTGCGATGGCAAAA
>CBIHPC010000235.1:0-9739 GCA_966211305.1 uncultured Niastella sp. | reverse complement strand
ACGGTCATGGGCACAGCCGATAATGTTTCCATGCCGCCGCCGCCCTGGGTGATAAAGCCATTGGGAAACGATTGAACGGTGATGCGGTCTTTCAGTTGCCGCAGTATTTCATCCGCATCATAACCAACACGCACCGCAGCGGGAAAACAGGTTTCAATGCCATTGTTCAACGTATTGCCCCATTCGCCTTTCTGCTGCATGCGGTCTTTCCAATGCGCCACATCGTTTAATAAAATTGTATTGAATGCACTGTCGGTTACCGGTCCGCACACCCCGCCGGGAAGCAGCAGGCCGTGAATGGATACCCTCGACAAACCCGTTGGTTGCTGCAGCCGCTCCACCGGGCTTCGCTCCACCGGTTGCAGGCTCAGCCGGCCGCCGGTTTCCCCAACGGGGAAGGGGCTAAGGCGGGTTACAATGTGCTGCCATTTTTCCTGTCGCGCCGGGTCCTTTTTTAAAAAGGTACTTACTTCGATCATGCCTTTGAACAACATTTTCACCAGGCCAAGGGAGAGGGTGGAGTTCACATCGCCCAATTGATGGCGCCACTGGCCTTTGTTGCGCAGGTTGGGCATTACTTCGTAGTAGTGGTCCATATAAATAACATAACGGCCATTTTCCAGCTTAAGGTAATCTTCCCAAAAATCGGCACAGGCTATTAAGTAAGGATATATGCGCTGCGCGTATTCCGTATCGTAGGTACTGTAAAAACGCATCAGCATATTACCGGCGCCAAAGACCGCGTTTATTTTCTGCCCAAGAAATTTATACCCGCTGTCGATCCGGTTGTTGGTAGAGGCGTACCGCGCCAGCATTTCTTCCGGGGTAAGCGGCCAGCGCGTGGTGCACAACCCTTTGGGGCCAATGCCTACCGGGAAGTAGATGCCGTTTACCTGCAGCAGTTCCTTCGCATGTGCCTTGCCTTTGTTCATATAATCGAGCAGCGGTTGATCGTAATTGTGGGTGAGTTCGAGATGGTTGGAAGAATAAGCCGCCCAATACGGCGCCTGGTAATTGTAGTTCAAATGGTAATCGCCGCCCCATGCCGCAGAATCTTTTGTTATAAACGGCCCCCAGATGCCGGGGGCGAATTTACCGGCGCGGGAAGCGCAGGCAAATAAATACTGCGAGGTATAGTAATATTTTTCAATCACGGGGTCATCTATCTGTACGGTTGATTGCTGCCAGAACCCGCGCCACCATTGCAGATGTTCGGCATACATGGTATTAATAGAAGCGGTGGTCAATGCCTGCGCTTCTTCAATGGCCGCTTCTTTCCAGTTGGTTCTATCGTTATTGGTATAGAGCGTGACGGTGATGATCTTTTTTTCGCCTGGAGTTATTACTATTTTATCGTTTGCACCGTTGTTTCCCGGGATGCGCATGGCCAGGGCAACGTGACAGGGCCATTCAAGCAAGGGCGTATTTTCAAAGGAGCGGGTTGCCCAGGTAACACTGCCGGTGACGCCTTTGTTGTTGATGGAGGTATTGCCTTCGGTTGCCCAGAGTGTTGGCTGAATGGTGCAGGTTGTATTGGCCGTTATTTCAATCACCACGGTATTGCGGGTGGCGGCTACCCAGCTATCGATGGTTACTTTTGCAGGGCCTTTTGTAAAGTTCGCATGAATAATAGCTTTATCGGGCACCTGTTCGGCATAATAAGCGGCGCCCTTCAATTCATCAATAGCAAGATCGAGCCCGCCCGGTAAAGCAATGCCGCCGCCGGGATAAACGGGGTAAGCCCGCCAGCAATCATTTTTCCCAAAAAACAATTGCAGTTTACCGGGTTGGCCGCCAAACGTTATACCAATGTCGCCATTGCCGGCGAGCGGCGCATCCGGTGTTTTTGCGGTGGGCACATGGGCAGGCGGCGCGGTAAAAATGGTTGTATACCGGCCGGCGTAAATGGGTTGGGCAGGCGATATGCGTGCGGAAAACAAAAGGACAATACAAAATACCAGGTACCTCATACGGCGAAGTTGTAATATAAAGTACCGGTATTAATCCATTGCTGTGGTATTGCTTATCGGCAAAACAGTAAGCTCAGTTACCTGTGTGCGCGGTGTTATGCGAGCAGATCATTGGCCCGTTGTGTGATCATGGAGGCAATCTGCCCTTTAAAAAACGATACTGCAAAAGGAAGGTCCGAATCGAGCTGCACTTCATTTTCCTTTACCTGAATGGTGCCGGCGATATGGAAACCTTTGGCCGAAAAGCTAAAGCTGCCATTGGGGCCATCCCAGATCTCCTGCACATTGGTGACCGCGCCTTTTTGTTCTTCCTGTAAACGGCTCAGGAGCTGTTTAATACGGTTCAGGGCTTCTTCCTGTGTTTGAGCATGCGGAATATTTAAGGATAATTTCGACATAGTAATGTTGTTTGATACGCTTTTGTTGTTGCTACATCCTGTGTTTGAATTACAAAGGTATAGCATGAGCGGTTTAGTTTGAACCGTTAAATTTTTTACGTTGCAGGTAACAAACAACATCATTGTCTGCCCGGTTTACTTTTTCTTCCGGGCATTTGTATTTGAATACCCGGCGGCAGAGATGGCAAAGCTGAAATCGCCGAAAATGTTATTGTTGGCCGTGTCATTTGCATACGGCGCAATGGTGCTGAACTTATGACAGCTAAAACAGGTTAAAGTATTTTGTACATAACTTTCCAGCGTGGTGTTGGCCACGATCACTGAGCCGCTTTGCATGGCGGAAGTGTTTAAAGGAAATGGCGCGGGAACCGGCTTCGTGGCATCCGGCTGCAACTGTTGCGACCAGATGGCGTCCACCAGCTGATAGTACTGAAAAACCGATGTGGGATAAAACCGCCGGATATTATTTTGCATGCTGTCATTAATGGGCATGGCATCTTCGGTATCGAGTGTATTGGTGCGGGTAACCTGGATGGGTACGGGCCTGGCTTGTGATAAATAATAGGGCGGCGGGGTATTGGTAGTGCAGGTAACGGTAGCCGTGCCGCCGCCGGCCAGGGGTACCTGGCGCGTTGTGCAATTGCTGCTGTAAAAATTGTAACCGTAGGGTGGGGAAGGCTCACCGGGCAGGTCGGGCACATTGTCGGTATGTTCAAAGGTGGCCCATACCCAGGTAGGCTGGTTTTGCGTTTTATGCAGTATATGCAGGCCCACCAGGGCTACCATTGCGGGCCTTAATTTGCCGGAGGTAGAATCGTATACGACGGCCCTTGAGATCTTATAACGCTGCCATTTTGGTGATTTTATATTATCTACTTCCATCCATGCGGCTTTCAATTCTATGGCGCCTACAGCCCCATTATATACCCCGGCAGGAAAATTAAGCGGTACGCCCTTTTTTATTGAATCGTGTTGCGTGATGGCATTGTAAAATCCATTCTTTGTAACAAAGTCGTAATAATCTTTATTCAGCATGATCTCGTACCACACATTGGTTTGGTTTTGGGCGCCCAGCCAGCTGGGTTTGCCAAAGGGCGCTGCCTGATCGGGGTCAAAGCCGGTGAGGCTGTCACCATCGGCAAATTTCCGGGTGAAAGTGAGCAGTTTGGTTTGTGCAGGGTTCATCAACAGGCGCTGCGTTTTGAATTTGGCGGCATATTGGGGCGATACCAGGGTGCCCCATGCAGGCGGCGGAACGCCGCCTGGTTGAAATAATACATTTTTAGGCATATAGGTTTCCCAGCTAACCAGTGAATAGTCGCCGGGATTGCCAAAATAGCCATTGGGGTCTACGGGCCAGTTCAGCGAAATAAATTCCTGCCAGGCAAAACAATCCACCTGCGACTGATTATTGAAAGCCGCCAGGTCGCCGGGTACCTGGTTGTTGAATGAAATAACAATTTTATATAAAGGAGAGCTGGAATAACAGTTACAGGTGTACGCTGCGGGTTTTCCGGGCGCGCCGGTGGTTGCCCTGAAGGCCATTATAAAAACCTGGCCCAGCAGTAAAACGGCAATAGAAACGATCAGGACGGTAATGGTTCTGTGCTTTCTCATGGTATGTAAATAAGGCGATGGTTATAGTAGAGGAGGCACATACAAATATGCGCCTCCTGTTGGTGTTTATTGGTGCGCTGACATTTACTGTACATCTATCGTTACCGCAATGGAGCCGATATTGTCTGTGAGGCCGGCGCCATACCGGCCACCGAGGTCATCGTTGATGCATAACTGTATCTCTCCTGTTAACCCCGCCGGAACGGTGGCGCCCATGCCCACCAGGAACACGGTACTGCCCACTTTACCGATCAACGCGCCTTCATTCTGGCCGGGTAGGGTATACCCCGGTTTGGCGGCAATAAAGGCCGGGTTACCCGCTGCGTTGTACAACTGACCGCCATTGTCCTGCGGGTTGGCGGTCCATAAACCCGATTCATATTTTATGACAGCCTTATTGGCTGCGGTGAGCACCACGCCCGTATTTTGCCAGGCGATATCGGCCCGGGTGGTAACCGGCGATACCACGAACAGGGCGGGCATAGCGGCCTGCGGTTGCTGGCCCACGTTGGTAACAAAAACACCATGTTGCCCGGGTTTGGCATTGGCGCCGGCTTTAACTGTAATGTACAGGGCTGTATTGGAGCTGGGCTGGCTGTTTCCCGGGATGGCGTAAGTGATGTTCTCCTTTACCCCTGTTACGGTGGCTGTGATATTAGGGTCATCGAAAGTAACGGCCGGGTAAGTAGCAGGCAGGCCCTGTTTGGCGGTGCAGGTGCCTGCCACCACCACCATATTGATGCCGGTAGTGCCCACATTGATAACCGGCGGTACGTACGTACTGTTGCTCAATAATGGAATGGGGTGGTTAACCGGGTTGGGAACGGGTGTATTATACAGGGTGTCGAAATAGTTCTGGTAAAAGAGCTGCAGCGGCTGGGCAAAGGTATTGGCGGGGGCGGGGGTGCCAACCGGCTCATAACCGGCCGGTACAGTGCCGGCATAGGCGCTGGCCACTATCTGCATTTTAAAGGTAGCGGCTATCTGTGAGCCCCAGTTGATATGCTCCCCCGAAATAGTAATGTCGCTGACCGTATATCCTTTACCGGCCGGCACTTCATACACCGCATGTAAGATGAAATTACCGGGCAGGGGATTACCGTTCTGACCGGTAAGTGTTTTACTGCCTCTTTTAATGGTCCAGAAGGTAGCGGCATCCGTTCCATCGGGTGTTTTGTAATTGGAGAAGTCGGGCATTTGAATATACAAACCCGGCGGATCGGCCAGGGTTAGCATCATACCCTGTGTTACAAAATTATTTACGTTGCCGCCGATGTTGGGGTCGCTGTTACGGAACCGTTGGCCATACTGCCCGTAGCAGATGAGGTTATTGTATTCCGATGAGGGCCACATGGTATTGGTGGTAGGCGGCGGCGGCGGCGGATTGAAGCGTTGAATGGTAGAAGCCGTGGCCAGCCCTATTTCGGTTTGTAAGGTGTTAGGCGTACTGGTAAGGTGGATGGCGCCGCCTTGTGTTGCATCGGAAACCGTACCGGCGTTCCATTTGTTGAGGGGATTGTACACCGGTTGGTTGGTGAGGGGGTTAACAATGCCGGGTATCGACAGATCGGCGAGGGTAATTTGCGGTTTGTCGAGGATCGTCTGGTATAGCTCCAGCACTTTATTGGGGTCAATCATCCAAAGGGTGTTCCAGTACTCGGGGTTCTCACAGGTAAAATCGATGCGGGTGATCTTACCGGCGGCATTGCGGGTAACCGCCCATTCGCAATATTCATCCTGCCAGCCGCGGGGCCCGTAAGGGAAATAGGCCACCTGCTGCCCGTCTGTAGTGCAGGGGCTATTGGTGATCTGCCCGGTGATCTGCCCGGTATCCGCCATTTGATTCAACAGGTTCTGGCTTGCCTGGGGGAAATTGTAGGCCAACCGGCCGGGGAAAGCGCCCCATTTTATATTGGCCGCGCTGGATGGGGGATTGTTGTCGACCGGGTTATAGTAATTGGTGGTAGCCGGGGTATTGGTCGCGTTCCAGGGGTTGTTCAACATCCCCTGCTGTATAAACCCATCGAGGTTGTTGCTCCATAAATTATTCATGGCCTTCTGTTTAATGGGGTCATCGGTAAAGTCCTGGATGGCGGCAGGTGTTCTGAACTGGAACCCGGCAGCGGCTGTTATTTTTTGACTGGCCTGTTGCGCACTTGAAGATTTTTCCATTAGTTAAATGTTGAGTGGTTAATCAATAAAATGCAATTGTTATTTGAAAAATAGCATGTTTAACCGCATGCATGTTGCACGGCAGCGGCAGCGCTGAACGCTTCGGTTTGCTAACTAACAGAGTAAATAGAACGCCGGGAAGGCCTTACGGGAATACAGGTACGCATTGCAGTTGCCTCGCTGGAATCGATGATCAATGGAGGCTGTATCGGTGGAGGTTTTAGATCGAATGCAGTACAAAGAAATGGCCAAAATCAATGCAACAAAACGTGAAAAACACCCTTTTTATTGACAGGGAGAAAGCTTACATTCCTTTTTTTCGCGCGGCAGGTGAGCGGCAGGGTAAGCGTGTTGTGTGTTCCTGATCATTTACCGGGAATAACCTGGCGGATGGTGCCATCATCGTTATAGTACAGGCGGTCAACGCAAATGCTGCGGTGAAAAGGATTTTTTCCGTTCCAGTTCAGTGCAGGGGTTTCTTCAGGGTGGTTTTTGAACCAGAGATCTGAATTATGGTAGAACAGGTACCATTCACCTTTGTAATTAACGATGGAGTGGTGATTGGTGCCGCTGTTCATTTCTTCCAGCAGTACGCCTTTGTATTCAAAAGGGCCGTAGGGGTTATCGCCCATGGCATACAGCAGCTTGCCTTTACCTTCAGCTGAAAATTGGCCCGAATAGGAGAGATAGTACTTCCCTTTGTATTTGTGCATCCACACCGCTTCGAAGAAGTTATCGGCGCCCTTTACCTGACGCACCGTATCGCTGGAGGAGATCATGTCTTTATTCAGTTTCACGATATTGAGGTCGTTCATTCCGAATAGAATATACGCAGTACTATCATCATCGATAAACACGGTGGGGTCTATGAGGTAACCGCTGCACACCACGCCCGGGGTTTGGCGGGTGATGAGCGGTTTGTTCAATGCATCTTTGAACTTGCCATAAGGACTGTGAGAAGTGGCTACGCCAATAGCGTTTGTTTCAACGGGGTAGTAAAAGTAATATTGACCATTGGCATAGGCGCAATCAGGCGCCCATGCGGCGCGGGAGGCCCAGGAAAGATCGGCCAGGGAAAAGATGGCGCCATGATCGGTATAGTTTTTCATATCTACCGTTGAGAATACGTGCCAGTCGAGCATATTGAACCAGGTGGCGGTATCTTCATCGTGCGAAGTATAAATAAACAGGGTGTCGTTAAAAACCCGTGCCGCCGGGTCGGCGGTGTACATATGTTTAATGATAGGGTTTTGCGAAAGGGCAGGTTGTATAGTGGCAATAAGCAATGGTAATGCGATAAAGAGCTTTCTCATCATCGGTAGTTGATTTGGTGGTTCAATATAGTGCATTTCGTTGTGCTGTAGCTATGGATTGCAGCTAAAAGTAGCGTGTATGAAATACGTATTCGGTGCTGCTAAAACAGTATCTTGCTGCAGATCATAAATTTCAACGAATGAGAGCCATACTTTTTTTCCTTCTACTCAATGTAACGTACATCCAGGCACAGCAAACGTATGTTACCGAAAAAGACATTACCTACTATCCCGCAGCGGTTGCAGAAAAGGATGTGTACATTAATTCGCAGTGCAAGCTGGATCTGTATTATCCCAGGGGTGCGAAAAACTTTGCCACCATTGTATGGTTTCATGGGGGCGGTATAACGGGAGGCAAAAAGGAAATACCTGCCGCCCTGATGGAAAAGGGGTATGCGGTAGTGGGGGTGGGGTATAGGTTGTCGCCAAAGGTAAAGGCGCCGGCGTATATTGAAGATGCGGCCGCTGCGGTAGCCTGGGTGTTTCAAAATATACAACGTTATGGCGGCAGTTCGCGGTTGATCTTCGTGTCGGGGCATTCTGCAGGCGGGTATCTCGCAATGATGACCGGGTTGGATAAAAAGTATTTAAATAAATACAAGATCGATGCCGACAGTATTGCCGGGTTGATTCCCTTCAGCGGGCATGCCATCACGCATTTTACGATCCGCGAGGAGCGCGGCATCAAGGGCACGCAGGCGGTTATAGATGAATATGCACCTTTGTACCATGTACGCAGTGATGCGCCGCCATTGCTGCTGATCACCGGCGACCGCGAACTTGAAATGCTGGGGCGCTATGAAGAGAATGCCTATTTATGGCGCATGATGAAACTGGCGGGGCATACCAAAACCAGGTTATACGAATTAGACGGCTTCGATCATGGCGGTATGGCGCAGCCGGCGTTTCCGTTGTTGTTGAAGGAGGTGGGGGAGAGGAGGAAGGAGCGGGTGGGGGAGTGAGGTGGTTAACCCTGACGATGAAAAGAAGTTCGTTAAAGAGTTTCTTGATGTGTTTATATTTAAAGCTGCAAAAGCAGTTAGCTTCTTAAATACAAAGAGGCTGCATCAAAAATAAACGAAGGCCCTGAGATGCGCTTAACTTACCTGGCTGGCAATACCGATCAGCTTCTGGAAAAAAATATTATCCGGCGTATTTCAGATATACAACAACTGCCGCAGGATGATAACGCACATCTCTTTGCTCTGATGGATGCATTTCTCAGAGATCATAAAGCTAAAAAGGCTTATGCTTCATAAAATATAAAAGCCCCGACAGGGGCTTTTATATTTTATGACTACAGTTTTTAATTACTGCTATTCTGAACGATGTAGTTTCTTAGATTAATGGAGTTACTTACATCTGTTGTGTCTGTTCTTTTTCTAAGCTCTAAATTGATTTCAATATTATTATCGACAAGTTCATTGGATGCTCTAAGATTAGGATTGTATTTAGTTGCAATGCTTGCTATTACAACTTTATATCCCTCTTCAAATTTCGCATTGAAGCAACCATTTCTATCTGCAACCGTATCAATGCTCACATAATCGGTTTTATCCATTCCAGTATGATACCAGCATAATAAAGTAATTTTTGCATCAGCTATAGGCGTTCTGGTTGTACTATCAATAATGCATCCCTTAACATTAATTTCTTTCTTATTCATTGAATGTTCATTACAACTAAGTACTGTAATTAACAAAATGCAGATTGTTATATAAAAAGTACGCATATTATTGTTGCCTATTTTGACGAGTAGTTTTTATAAGCCAGTTAATTAAATTTTCGGTCTTTTCATCAATGTTGCCATGATTAGTTCCCTGATCAGCAACTTCATAATTTCGGACGTCTGTCTTCTTGAAATCAGCAGCTCTTTTTTTGCCGCCATGTGATCCAGGTGAATCTGAACTTCCACTGTCAGACCCGCTTTTCTTCTTATTGCTTCTACTGTTTCCCTTACCAGGAGTTCCGAAGTTTAATGCTTTCGAAGATATCCCAGCCATCGTCAACCCAAACGGATAATAATGCGTCTCTTCCAAAATCGGCCCTGGCTTATGGATCACCTGCAGATTATCAAAGAACACATCGAGATTACTCTCATTGCTGACATACACAAAGATATAGCCATTTTTTGGAACCGTTATATCCTGTAACCGGGCATCTGCAGTCCAATGATCCTTCACCACTCCGCTACTGCCTACCCGGCTAAAATCACCTTGAAGCCATACCTAAAAATCGGACAGCTTAAAAATGGACATAATTGTTAATT
>CBIHPC010000234.1:0-9744 GCA_966211305.1 uncultured Niastella sp. | reverse complement strand
TTTTCCTTATCTTAGCGCCCATTCTCAAGTACCACCTCCTCCGCAAAAACAAAGAAACCAGATTGGCATTGCATTAAGCCTGAAAACGAAAAAAGCGACAGACATTTTTTCCTGCTTTTTCAGGCAATTTGTTTCCCAATCAAAAGATTGTTGCTGCATGTTTCAACAGACAGCAGGGCGGCCATCAGGTTGCTTGAATCAGGGTCACGATATCCATTAATGAAAATACCGCGCTAATCCGTCCCCGCGATCCTGTCACCCCCCTAACCCATTTGTATGCGTCAGACCAGCAAGCTGTCTGCCTTTTTGTTATTGTTGTTGCTATCGTTCTTTTGTACTTCCCGGGCGTTCACGCAGGTGATTGCCGGTATAAGGGCCAATGGCCTCATTGTAAATAATGGCGATACCGTGCGGGTATGCGAAGGCAATTCCATCATTTATCAAAGTGCGGCCCAGGGTTCCATTAACATCAACTGGGAATTCACTGGCGGTAACCAGGGCACAGCAACAGGTTTGGGCCCTTTACCCATAAATTATGTAACAGCCGGGTTTTATACTACCAAACAGGTTGTAACCGCAGGCAACATGGCCGACTCTATGTTTGTGACAGTACAGGTCTCAAATACCAAACCGGTTGCGGCTTATAGTTTCACTCCCAACAATGTTTGCGGAAATATAAATGTGCAGTTCACCAGCCAGTCTGTTGGCGATAGCTTAACCTACTTCTGGAATTTTGGCGATGGCGCCACCAGTACCTCGGTCAATCCCGGCCACCAGTTCCTGCAGGCAATAGGAATGCCCGGTACCACTACCTATCCGGTAAAACTGGTTGTTACCAATATGTTTGGTTGTAAAGACTCCATTGTCCAAACCATTACGGTTAAAAATGTTCCCGATGCATCGGTAGGCAATGCCGATGCGGCCATCAGCTTTGGCACCTTTAACGGAGTGCCTACCTTCAGGCGTTGCTCCAGCGTACCCTCCTATACTTTCAGCTTTGTCAATCAGTCAACTACCACCGGCATAAATACCAGCTACACTATTTCCTGGGGCGATGGCAAACCTGATACTACCTTCAGTTCATGGCCTGCCGGCATTATCATAAAACATAATTTTCCATTGGGCAGCAATACCATGACGGTAAGCGTTACCGGGGCCGATGGTTGTATTGGTATTAAGAAATACATCGTGTTCCTCGGTTCTACGCCGGCCGGCGGTTTATCGAGCCTTGGCAATACCGATATCTGCGCCTCCGATTCGTTGCGGTTTGCCATCAACAATATTGCGGCCAATCCACCGGGCACTCAATATACTTTTCTGATCAACGACGGTTCCAACCCACAGGTATTCACCCATCCGCCACCTTCCATAGCAGCGCATTTTTTCAAACAGGGTTCCTGCTCTTTTTCAAGCAGCAGCGGTAACAACACGTTCATGAACTCATTTGGCGCCTACCTTACCATTGAAAATCCCTGCGGTACTACCAGCCCTTCGGTTGTACCCATTTACGTATCGGGCAAACCCCGCGCCATTATTTCAGTAGCACCTTCGGAAACGGTTTGTACCAACTCGAACGTTTCCATCATTAGCAACTCAACATATGGTTCTGTTATAACGCCCACCGGCGGTACCGGTTCAACCTGTACCAATTCGGGTAAACAGGTTTGGGTCATTTCCCCGGCCACAGGTTATACCATTACATCGGGTAACCCCGGTGCATTGAACGGCAGTGCTACCAATGGATTTTTATGGACCCCCGGTTCCAATACATTGGACCTAACCTTCAATGCAACCGGCACCTATACGGTAAAGCTGTATATCTTCAATGATAAGTGCGGGTTAGACAGTACGCTTAAAGTGATCTGTGTGCGCACCCCGCCTACAGCGCAATTCAGCATGAGCCGGAACAGCAGCTGCGGTGCCGGCAGCGCGGTGTTTACCAACAACTCGCCCGCAGGCGGTTGCCAGGGCAACCTGTACAACTGGAAAGTGACGTACAGCGATCCGCTAGGTTGCGGTTCCACCCAAACACCTGCCTGGCAATTTATCAATGGTTCGCACCAGAACAGCTTTTCGCCCGAAATACAATTCAATGTACCCGGTAAATACATCATCCGCCTTACCGATTCGGCCATAGATGCCGGCATCTCGTGCCCGCCTTCGTGGAAAGAAGATACTTTCTATGTAAAGGGATTACCAAAGGTTGCCATTGACCCAATAAGCGATGTGTGCATCACGAACGGACTTACTCCAACGGCCACAGCAACGGCCTGTTATTCGCCCGGCCCACTGAGTTACGAATGGACCTTTACCGATGGTACACCTGCCACATCGAATGTGGCGGTACCCGGCACTATTCAATATGCCGGAACCGGTATACATGCGGTTCAGCTAAAAGTAACCGACGGCAGTTGTAATACCAGCGTTATAGTGAATACAAGCGTTACAATAACCGATAAACCGGTTGCCCATGCAGGCCGGGACACAACCATTTGCAGCCGCGAAACCATTACCCTTGGTGCAGCAGCAGTAAATGGCGTAAATTATCAATGGTCGCCCGCAACCGGTCTTAGCAATACAACCAGCGCCAACCCGGTACTGCACCTCGATTATACCGGCACAGCCAATGATACAACCTATGGCTATAAACTTATAGCTTCCATTGGCGCCAATTGCGCCACGGAAGATTCCATTTATATAACCGTAAAACGGCGGCCCGTAGTTACCATAACCACCGCGGCCACTACCATTTGTATCAACAACAGCACCAGGCTGGAAGCCGGCGGCGCCGATACCTACACCTGGTGGCCCGCCGCTACGCTGAGTTTCATAAAACCCGATACGGTAATTGCCACTCCGGCTGCTACCACCACCTACTATGCGGCAGGCATGCTCGCCAATGGCTGTGCCGATACAACCAGTGTACAGGTAAATGTAAACCCCGATGCCCGGGCGCGATTCACCGCCACCAGCACTACCAAATGCGCACCGGTAAACCTTGATACGGTTATAAAAACAATTCCGTTCCCGCAGGGCAACAGTTCGTATAACTGGTATGCCAACGGTACGTTGAACGGCTCCAATACAACCGGCGCCTTCCCCACCTACCCCATAAGCGGAATGGCCCAAACCACTGTAATAAAACTGGTGGCCACCAGCACACACGGTTGCAAACCCGATAGTATGGATATGACCTTTTATACCGTACCGGGCGTAACCGCTGGTTTTACAAAAGATCAGGCAAAAGGTTGCGGTCCCCTGCCCGTGTCGTTTACCAATACTTCAAGCCAGATAAGCAATATTCAGTTCTTCTGGGATTTCGGTAATGGTACTACCAGTACCCTGCCCACTCCACCGGCAGTTATGTATAATTCCAGTCCCGATTTTGGCGATACCACGTATTATATTACATTGAAAGCCTTTAATGGCTGCGACACGTCGTACCACCGCGACAGTGTATCGGTATATGCCAATGCAAAAGCACGTTTTACGGTTGATACAACCAAAGGTTGCTCGCCTTTTGAAGTAACCATCACCAACAGATCGGCCGGTAACAACTTTGCCTATTACTGGAATTTTGGCGACGGGCAAACCGATACCACAACCATCCTTAACACCTTTATGCATGTTTATAATACCGGTGCAATAAATACCTATGATCTCAGGCTCATTGCCGGGAACCAGTGCCGGCGCGATACGCAAACCATCAGCCTGCTGGTGATGCCTAATAATATCGATGCACAGGTAACCGTGAATGGAAACCACCTTGAAGGTTGCGCCCCGCATATGGTAACATTCAACAACAGCAGCTCCGGCGCGTCAATTCTTACCTGGGATTTCGGCAATGGATCAGCGCCGGTAACAACGCCCAATACACAGAATGCGGTAACCCATACTTATTTGCAGCCGGGCGATTATACGGTAAGGATTAAGCTGTCGAATGAATGTACAGATACTACCATCTTTCGTACCGTTACCGTTTACAAAACGCCCAGGGCAGGGTTTAATATCACCCGTTTGATTTGTACCGGCAATACGGTGTTGCCCCAAAACACCGCAACTGATGCTACCGCTTACGAATGGTTCTGGGGCGATGGACAAACATCATCAGGGGCTACGCCTTTTCATACCTATCAGATGCAGGGCAGATATATCGTTCAGCAGGTAGCCAAAAAATTAAACAACTCAGGGCTTGTTTGTACAGATACTGCTACCGGCATAATTGTGGTAACCGATAAAATAAAACCGCAGATTACAATTAACCCCGGTAAAACATGTATACCCTATGCCATGCAAACCACTGCTGCCGGCGCTGCCAATGCGCTTTCAATAGAATGGACGTTCTATGACAGCACCCAGGCACCGTATATATTTAAAGTAACAGGCAACACCGCCACCCATATTTATAATAAACCGGGCACCTATTGGGTAAAACTGATAGTACATACCACTTCAGAATGTGCCGACAGCACCACTTATTTTTTCGATGTATATAACAAACCCATTGCAAAACTCAATGCCACCAATAACATTACCTGTAACCACGACACCACTATCGCGTTCAATGCCGGCATCCAGTACACCGGTACCGATCATGTAGACGTAAAATGGTTTGTGAACAATGTCCTTGAGAGCATGAGCAACCCGTTCAGCTACCGCTTTCAGGCGTCGGTAAACAATACCGCGCCTGCGCAGTTCGCAATGGCGGTGCTGGCTGAGAACGAAGCCGGTTGCGGTGATACCGTAGCAGCAGGTACTCTGGCAATTCAGCCTTTACCCCGCCCGGCAATCGACGTATCGCCCGCTAACGTGCTGCAACAACCTGAATACACATTTACCTTCCGTGACCTAATGCCCACCAATGCCAACAAGGTATATACCTGGGATCTGGGTGACCGTACCCGTCAGCAACGCTCGGGCCAGCAGGTCACTTATGAATATGCAGATACCGGTGTATATCACGTGCAATTGTATGTGCAGGATTTCGGAACCGGTTGCAGTGGGTACGATACCGTACAGGTGCGCATACTGCACACTCCCGGTTATTTGTATGTGCCGAATGCGTTTTGCCCCGGTTGCGGCAACAATGCGTTACGGCAATTCCTGCCTATGGGAAAAGGCTTATCGCAATACCGCCTGCGCATTTTCAATTCATTTGGGCAAAAGGTATTTGAAACATCGAAACTCGATGGCAATGGCTCACCCAGTGAAGCCTGGGATGGCAGGTATAATGGCCAGCCTTTGCAACAGGATACTTATGGCTGGCAAATAGAAGCGCGTTACCTGAACGGAACCGAATGGAAGGGAATGAAGTATCCTAACGGTGACAAGTATGTAAAAGCAGGGTTTATTACGATTGTGAAATGAAGAATGACAAATGAAAAATGACGAAGGAAATACAAAACAGATGAAAGACTCAGGGCGGCAATTTTGGAATGAACCACAAACAATAAACGATAAACCAGAAACTGAAACATAGAACTCAACATGTTTAAATATATCCTGAGTGCGATCTTCCTCCTTTTCATTGCCTGTGCCTTGAAATCGCAGGACCCGGTATTTTCGCAACCGTTCCTGTCGCCCATTTACCTGAACCCTGCAGCAACGGGCGCGGGCGATTACGACCTGCGTGTAAGCGGCATCTATCGCCGCCAGTGGTGGAGCATTCCTTCACAAATTTCATACAGCGCCGTTTCGGTCGACAAGTTCATGCCGTCACTGCATGGCGGTTTTGGATTGCTTGGCACCCATTCAACCGAAGGTTATCTGAAAAAGACCGGTATATATGGTACTTACGCTTATACCATTTGCTCGGGCACTTTATCGCCTGCAGAAAATGGCGATGAACCTCGCTGGTTTGCCAGCGGAGGATTACAGTTTGGGATGGTGCAACGACGCATCGATTACAGCAAACTGGTATTTGCCGATCAGCTTGATATCGACGGCGTCATTCCCGCCAGCGTATCTTCTGCCGATAAGGCGGTGAACAGCGGCAAATGGTACCCCGATTTTTCTGCCGGCTTGTTCTTCAATTACAACTGGAACGACAATAACAGGCTGCTGCTGGGTGGCAGCGCTCATCATATCAACCGACCCGACGAATCGCTCACCAACTCCGCCGATTCCTTTCGCAGCCAGTTGCCTGTTCGATTCACGGGCAATGCCATGTACACTTATACCAATCCCGAACAAACCTGGTCGTACAGCCTGGCCGGCATCGTATACACCCAGGGCAGGCAAAACTCCTTTCAGGTTGGCGCCGAGGTTACCCAAAACCAATATGACATCAGTTTGGGAGTATGGTACCGGGGCAGCGTTAATTTCAGGGAGTTCGACGTTTTTACAGTTACGCTTTCCATTAACCTTGCCGGCCGATCGGGCGATGGGTACAAAGTACGCGGCGGAGTGGCCCATGATGCTCCCATTGGCCAGAACCGGTATTCCTACACCACCGGCAGCTCTGAGCTGGGTTTTGTGTGGGACCAAAGCACTTATGACCAGGATGCAGGCAATGCCTGTAAACCCCGCATTAACAGCAAGAGCGCCTGCCCGATACAATAAAATATCACCGGTATAACTCAATTTCTTCAGGACTGCCGCCTGCAATCCATCAGAATTCCTTTGGGCTTCCTTCACCGCTGGACTAACTTTTCGGGGTATCAAAAAGCTGGAAAGTTAGTACCAGGTCCGTTCAAACCACGATGTTGTTACGGAGATGGTACGCTGATGAGGGCAACCAGAGTATACCTTATTAAAACAGGATCGGGCATCGACTCCATACGTCATGGCGGCGATGCCCGGTCGGTTCATTTTAACGATAAGGCCTGCTGAGGATTCACTTTCAATAACTTATCAATCAAATGCGCATCGGCTGTTGCACCGTTGCAACTATTTAAAAATCTGCTTTTTATACGCTGTGCAATTTTTAAAGCATGTGTCAACCATGTGTCATCCCTTATGTTTTTCACTGGTAACGCATACCATTTTACACATGCGTCACACATGATTGACACATGGTTCAAACAAGGGTGGTGCGACCCAACCTCAGGCTTATGAGAACACATTGAACTACACCTCATCGTGTTTTTCAACACAACGAAAAGTCCGGGCTGCTTTGAGGGCATGCAATAAATAAAATGAGTAAAACAAATGGAATGTTAAGACGGAATGGCCGGTGCAAAAATTCTCCCCGGGTACCGGAACTTGAACCTACAGCGGATCGTGATCCTTGTACTTGAACCTGTAATCGTTATACAGGGGAAGCGGTTCTTTTACAAATAGCTTTGGCTTCACTACAACTTTTTCATTTTCGGTTGCAACAATGGCGGTATCATTGATGACTTCCTCATTTATAAAAACCATACGAAGAGAGGAGGAATCACTGGAAGCGGGTAATTGACTAAGTTTTTTATTACTGGTACTTTTCATGAGCAGTGCATTTAGTAAGTTATCAGGGCGTTACATAGTATAAAAAACAGGCCATACCGGTAACTGCTAAAACCTGGCTATAATGCACTCGCGGTGTTGATGATTTTCCTCAGATGTTGTATGTTCGAATGGTTAGTGGGCAACCATTAGTCGGGGACTATTTCCACAAGTTGTTGTTCATGGATCGATATGGCATCGCCGATAGATACAACACCTGTTCCCTGGTGTAAAAGGTTCTGCCCAAAATAGATCTTCTTATTCTTCATGCGGTAGGTGCTGAGCGTTTTAAGCGGCTCCTTTGCCTTTTCGGCGGTCTGCTGGTTTATGGTTGTGATTACACAGCGGGCACACGGCTTAACGCCAAAAAACGTGATGCCATTGATCATAAAATGTTTCATGTAATCTTCCTGAAAAGCGGCGCCTCCTGTAAATACGATATTAGGGCGGAAGCGATTCATGGGCAGTGGCGTTTCAAGGCGATTGTTCAGGTCATCGAGCGAAGCCTGTCCTATTAATAAAAGCGGGTAGCCATCGGAAAAACCGGTGATCTCCTTATTATGCGCATAGCGGCCGTCGACATAGCGGCGGGTGGTATCGGGCATATAAACCAGCTTGCAGGGAAATCCCAGTTGTTTACTGAACCAGGCATCGGCCTCATCGCTTACGCGTTGTGCCCGGCAACGGCTGCTCCATACGGTAACCATTTCGGTTTCAGTAATGGTTGGCAAAAATGGTATATGCATTTCTTCGCCGGGAACACCAATATTAGTGATCAGTAAACCCTGTCCGGTAAGCTGCACTTTCAGCAAAGCCATGGCGTTCACTTCGCGTTGTGAAATGAACTGGTTATCGGCATTTACAAGCATCCATCGCCTGTCGTGTTCAAAACCGCGTTCGGTGAGTGTAGCTTTATCCAATGCAACACCGCCTAATGATTTAATGGGATAAATATAGAGTTCGCTGATAGTAAGCATACGCTAAGGTAACAGATGAAAACATTTTTCTGCAACCGCGCACATAAAAAATACAAAAGCCCCAACAATAATCGTCGGGGCTTCCTGACTATAAGCCAGCAGATATTTTGATGGAACATACCCCGGCTAGGCGATACCAACCGAAAGTGTCCATGAATGATCTGTAGATTTCATGAATACCTCCTTTTCTTTGGTGAACTGTAAATATACGTAAAAAACGACATCGAAATTCAGTCGTGAATACATTCACATCCTTATAAAAATGTTATTTACTGATGGCTACAACATTGTCAGTATTTTTTACAAAAAATTTCTGGTATCAACTTTGCATTACGAGAAGCTCTGATATCAGTGCGTTGATCTTGTTGCAGCAATTATTGGTAAAAGGTCTGAAACTCTATAGTAGCAAAATTCTACGCAAATACTTTTCTATGATTATTTCGCCATCGGCAAAGAATATCTGCCACACCTGTGGTGTGCGATATGGTACTTCTATTATCCCTGCTATTTGCGAGATCTGTGCAGATGACCGCCAGTATATCGGCTTCACCGGTCAGGTATGGACGAGTTACAATGAACTGGCCGCCAAAAGCAGCATTCGTTTTTCCCGCTTACTGTCTACTATATACGATTTAAGAATAACTCCATCGTTCGCCATTGCGCAAAAAGCGCATTTGGTATTATCTTCTTCCGGAAATGTTTTATGGGATTGCCTTCCTTTTATCGACGATCAAACAATTGCATTTATAAGGTCGCTGGGCGGCATCAGTGCCATTGCCATTTCTCACCCGCATTATTACAGCCTTATGCAGGATTGGGCAACCGCATTCGACTGTCCAATTTATTTACACGCCAGCGACAAGGAATGGATCAGGGACCCCGGTGGATACATTGAGTTATGGTCAGGCGGTTCAAAAACGCTTTGGGATAATATCAGTATCGTTCATGTGGGGGGGCATTTTGCCGGAAGCACCATTTTGCATTTACCCGATCATGGCCGGGCGGGCTGTTTACTCACCGGCGACAGCATTTATGTAGCCCCCAGCCGGCGGCATATGGCCTTCATGTATAGTTACCCCAATTGCATTCCGTTGCCTAAAAAAGACCTTGAGCTCATTTACGACCGGGTACACCCGTTACACTTCGATGCCATGTACGGCGCTTTTGAATGGATGAATATTGCCGAAGGCGCCCGCACTATTTTTGAAAAATCGATCAGCCGTTCACTCACAATCTTTAAATTCTAATTTTTTTTACGATCCGGTGACTGGTGGATTTTCTATTTTTTTTCACAGGGAAAACCAGGTGAATTACTTATTCATTATCAGAGAAAACACTTAAG
>CBIHPC010000233.1:0-9758 GCA_966211305.1 uncultured Niastella sp. | reverse complement strand
ATGACTGAATGGCTGTAACGATTTCTTTCAGCAAGTTTTATAAATTTGATTTTTCAGTTTACTATTATTGGGCGGGGTCAAACTTAGTAAAGTTTTTTCATTAGGGCATGATAATCACTAAATTTTGAGTATAATACAAGCCCATTTTGTTTCATAAAATATAGTTAAAGCGCGTACAGGAGAACATTTGTCAATGAAAAAATTAGATACCGGTTTCTATAATCGTGCCGATGTGGTGAAGATAGCGAAAGAATTGTTGGGCAAAGTACTGGTAACTCAATTCGGGAATATTACAACTTCGGGCCGTATTGTAGAAACAGAAGCCTATGCAGGTCATATTGACCGGGCTTCTCATGCTTTTGGGGGCAGAAGAACGAACAGGACAGAAGTGATGTTCCAAACCGGCGGTACCGCTTATGTTTACCTGTGTTATGGTATTCATCATTTATTTAATGTTGTTACCAACCTGAAAGACGTACCCCATGCCGTTTTGATAAGGGCCGTAGATCCCATACAGGGCATCAATACCATGCTGACCCGAACGGGCAAAAAAAGGGCCGACTATACCCTTACCAAGGGTCCCGGCAATGTTTCCAAAGCGCTGGGTATTAATACCGGCCATACCGGCCGAAGTTTACTTGACAATGAAATATATATAGCAGCAGATGAATTTGTGGTAAATAAAAAAGATATTATTGCCACCCCGCGCATCGGAGTCGATTATGCCGGTGAAGATGCGAAATTACCCTACCGTTTTATTTTGAAGGACAACCCGTATGTTAGCGGTAAAAAGCTGAACGCTTAGCGCTGTACGCCTAACGCTAAATTCGGGATTTCGAGTTGTCGAATTTAATTGGGAAGAACGTATTTCGGAGACTGGCATTCAGCCTTCAGCATTAAAATAAACCATTTGAAACCGATCAATACTAACCTGCGCAACCGGCTTGCCCTCGCGGGCGGTGTGGCCCTGTTCCTTTTTGCCTTGTTTGTAAACCCTTTTCACTTTGATGCAAAGGCCGCCAAAGTACTGGCCGTAGCTGCGCTTATGATCACCTGGTGGATCGCCGAAGCACTGCCCATGCCCGTTGTGGCATTGATGCCGCTGGTGCTGTTCCCTTTAATGAACATCATGCCCATAAAAGAAGTGTCGGCCGGTTATGCCGATAGCAATATCTTTTTGTTCATGGGCGGATTTATGATCGGCCTTGCCATTGAAAAATGGAACCTGCACAAACGCATAGCGCTTTCCATCGTAAATATTACCGGTACCAGCGGCGATCGCATAGTGCTGGGTTTTATACTTGCCTCCGGGTTGTTGAGTATGTGGCTGAGCAATACCGCCACTACCATGATGATGTACCCGATAGCCGCATCGGTAATTCATGTTATAAGAGAAAACCATAATGGCAATGCCCGGCTCGATAACCTGGCTGTTGGCATTATGCTGGCCATTGCCTATGCCAGTAATTTCGGCGGTATTGCAACTATTGTGGGCACCCCGCCCAATGTGGCATTTGTGGGTTTTATAAAAGATAAATACAATTATACCGTACAGTTTGCCGACTGGATGCTGATCTGTGCGCCCATTTCCCTGATGCTGTTGTTTTCGTTATACATTGTAATGACGAAGTGGTTATACCCTAACAAACTGGGCGCCGATGCCGCTACCCGCGACCTTATAAAATTTGAATTAAAACAACTGGGGCCGCTTTCGAAAGCCGAAAAAAGGGTATTGTTCATTTTCGTTGCTACGGCCATGTTATGGATCACCAAAGACCTTATCAATGCGCTTAAGATCGTAAAGCTCGATGATACCATGATCGCCATGGCCGGCGCGCTGGCTTTGTTTATTTGTCCGGCCGGTACCGGCGATAAAAAAGAAAGCAGCGCAAAGATCCTGGTATGGTCCGATACCACTAAGATGGCCTGGGGTATTCTGTTGTTGTTTGGCGGCGGTATTGCACTGGCCGGTGCATTGGAGAAAGCCGGATTGATAAAACAACTGGGCGCATGGATTGCCGGTTTTTCAGGAAGCGGCGGTTTGATGCTGATATTCATCATTGCCCTGGTTTCGTTGTTCATCAGTGAAGTAATGAGCAATATTGCGCAGGTAATTGTATTTTCCCCGGTCATTGGCGGTATTGCCGATGCCATGCATATAAACCCGATCTTACTGGGGTTACCCATGTGCCTTGGCGCCAGTTGCGCCAGTATGATGCCGATGGGCACGCCACCCAATGCCATCGTATTCGCCAGCGGTCATATCAAATTCAACCAAATGGTAAGGGCGGGGTTGGTGATGAATGTGATTGCGATCATATTGATCACTATATTCTGCTGGTACCTGGTACCCATGTTAATGGGTTTGTAGTTTGTAGTTTGTAGTTTGTGGTTTGTGGTTTGTGGTTTGTGGTTTGTGGTTTGTGGTTGCTGCCGCGCTTTGGGAATTCTTCATAACTGCAGTTTCGCGGGCATGGCATCAGTAAGGCGTTCCTGAATAAAAGAACCATAAACCACAAACTGATGAACGGAGCGCTGCGCCTTCACGAAGCTTCAGCGAAACGAGTTCGCAAGTATTGCCGATAGTAGTACCGGCGCCGGTACCATTTAGTCATTAGAAATGCGGACAGGGAATGCCTTTATTGCCCGGCGGGCGTTTGATAAAGATGAGTGAAATTTCGATACCGCCCCGGCTTTGCGAGGCCGCTTGCAAACTGGAAATATTTACATCGTACGATGCACCCAGCCTGAAGCCGCCGAACTCAAGCCCAAGGTAGGGGATCAGCGCATCGTTCACGTTGTTGAAACGTGTCCAGAGGCCTGCATAAAAGTTGGTGGGGTTTTCTTCATCCTCGTTCATGTTGAAGCCAACCGCACCACCGGCTACCATGTTGGTAGCGCCGGCCTGCCGGCTGAACAAAGTGCTTACGTAAATGGTGCGGGTATTTTCCGCTAAAGGAATGGCGCCGCCTGCGTGCACGGTTAAACGAGGATTCAATGTATAGAAGATATCGCCTGTAAATGATTCTTTTGGTTTGTTGAGGTGATAACCGGCCACACCGAGATAGTAGTTGTTATAACCATCGGTAGAACCGTTGAAGAGGGCGCCTACCGAAAGATCGAAATAACTGAGATTGATCTGCCGGTCGTTCACCATTTCACCGCTTGGGTTGGTCCAGCCGCCGAACTGATCCAGTTCATCTTCAAAGTTCAGCTTGGTGCCATCGAGCCGTTTTGTATTATAAGTTCCCTGAAAGCCCAGGCCGATCGAGTTCAGTCCATCTTCGTCGATGCCTTTATGATAGGAAGTAGAAACCGATAACAGGTTAGTGGATAGGATACCGTTAGCAGTTTTATCCGTCATTGCCAGCACCCCTACGCCCCACGTATCTATCTCGCTGATCTTGCTGCGCAGGATAGGGGCGTCAAAAGAAACGGTGCTTGTAACAAATGCCTTACTGATCGCGGGCCATTGATCGCGGTAATTGCCGGCTATGCGGAAATCGCCATTGAATTTACCGGTTAAAGCAGGGTTAAGTGTAAGGGGTGAAACGAAAAATTGTGAAAAATTGGGGTCTTGAGCCGAGGCCGTCTTCACCAGGGTGCAAGTTAGCATTGCAATATAAAATTTCCTCATCCGCATAGGTTTCGAGTCTAGTAACAAAATACGAAAAAAAACGACAAGTCTGAAATTAAACGGTTAATCGGGTATTAAATTTTCGCGCTCACACCGAATGCACAAAAAAAGAAATATCTAATTTATAGTTTGTTTCTACTTAAAAGGTTGGCCTCCTCTTCCTCACATCTGTACTTTGGTACCGAATGCAAGATCGCCGGCGTCTCCCAATCCGGGAACGATGTAACCTTTTGCCGTTAGTTCTTCGTCGATGGCGCCGCACCAGATCTTCACCTGCGGCTCGCTTCGCTGCACGTATTCGATACCAACGGTGCAGGCGATGGCAACAACAACATGGATCTCGCGCGGATGTCCTTCATCGCGCAGGTATTGAATGGTTTTAACGAGGGAAGAACCGGTTGCCAGCATGGGATCTGAAATGATCACCACCCGGTTTTCGAGTTCGGGGCAGGAAATATAATCGAGGCTGATCTCGAAACTGCCGTCGTGCTGGTGTTTGCGGTATGCGGAAATGAATGCGTTGTCGGCTTTGTCGAAGTAGTTGAGCAATCCCTGGTGCAGCGGCAGCCCGGCCCGCAGAATGGTGGCCAGTACCGGTTGTTCCTTTAATACCTTGCATTGGGAGATGCCCAGTGGCGTTTGTACTTCTTTTTCTTCATATACCAGTTGCCGGCTTATTTCATAAGCGGCTATTTCTCCAATACGTTCCAGGTTCCGCCGGAAACGCATACGGTCCGACTGAATTTGAACATCCCTGATCTCGCTGATCCAGTCGCAAACAAGGGAACATTCGGTACTAAGGTTGATAACCATTTAGAACAGTTTTGGATTTTGAGTGGCGATATATGAAATTTGACGGGCAAATCTATTCTAAATATCTTTTTTAATACCAGAAAATCTACCAACTGTTATGATATATCGGGCAATCGGCATTATGAGCGGAAGTTCACTCGACGGACTGGACATTGCTTTTGTTGAATTTCATGAAAGTGCGGGTAAATGGACGTATGAGATCATGGCGGCCGATTGTCAGCCATATTCCGAAGAATGGGTGAAGCGGCTGCGCGGCGCCATTCATCTTAATGCGTTGGATTATCAACTGTTACACACAGAATACGGCCATTATATCGGCGAACAGGTGAATGCTTTCATTGCCCGTCATAACCTGCATTACAGGGTGCAGCTCATTGCCTCTCACGGTCATACCACCTTTCATGCCCCGGCAAAAAAAATGACCGGCCAGCTGGGCGATGGCGCAGCCATTGCCGCCGTTACCGGTATAAATGTGGTGAGCGACCTGCGCGCCATGGATGTTGCCCTCGGCGGCCAGGGTGCGCCAATAGTGCCAATTGGCGAGAAACTGCTGCTGGGCGATTACACCTTTTTCCTGAACCTGGGCGGAATTGCCAATGTTTCTTACAACAACCCCGGCCAATACATCGCTTTTGACGTTTGCCCGGCCAACCGGGTGATGAATATGCTGGCCCATGAAGCCGGTAAACCTTACGACGAGGGCGGACAAATTGCCGCTTCCGGAAAGCTGAATGAGAAGCTGCTGAAAATGCTGAATGAACTGGAATATTACCAGTTGCCGCATCCCAAATCGCTGGCCAATGATTTTGGCACCGATGTATTGTTCCCGTTATTGAAAAGCAGCGGCGTAACGGTACCTGATGCCATGCGCACTATTGCTGAACATATCGCCATCCAGATAAGCGAACCTATCATAAAACTGCTTGAAACCGATCCCCCGGCGAAAGGCGATCTGAAACTGCTGGCGACCGGTGGCGGCGCCCATAACCATTTTTTGATGGAACGTTTGCAGGCGGCTTTACGGCCGACAGGGATTGAGGTAGTGGCGCCGGATAAAAACATTATCGATTTCAAAGAAGCCGTAATAATGGCGCTTATAGGCGTTTTACGCTGGCGCGAAGAAAACAATGTACTGGCTTCGGTTACCGGCGCCTCGCGCAGCAGTATCGGCGGTGCGGTTTGGATAGGGCAGGAAGCGTAGGGGGAGTTGACAGGTTAATTGGCTAACCAGTTGACGAGTTTTCCTGTGTGCGGCAGGTTGATTAGTGGTTGAAATGTTGATGGAGTTGAGTATTTGACAATGCCAAACGCGGAGAACCCTTTTCCCATCGGGAAAGCGTGTCTCCCGATCGTTCTATGCTTTGGCTTTTTTTGTTTTATGTTTTTCCCGATCAATCTTATGCCCCAACAAATCAGTGAAGGGTTCTTACCATTCGGTTTAATGGCTTTACAAATCAGATGAATGCCAGCACCGGTCAGGTAAAGGTTATAACAAATCGCGTTTTCCACCCGACAAACTCAGTTTTTGACACTTCCAAAAAAGTAGCAGCCTTCTATAAACGGGGAAAGGGTATTCCCGGTGGCTCAGCAGGCGCCGCCGTACCGAACGAAGGATAAATTACACTTTTCTTCGCCTCATTTTGATCGGTTATGAGGGTAAAATGAACAGGTAAGGTGAAAAAATGATTTGTTATGTCAAAACACGGGCATGAGTAAGGCAATGTCAGACCATGTTAGCCAAAAAAACCGATTGGAGACGTGAAAAACTGACCGGTAAAGTCAATTACTTAACAAAACTTTTCAAAAAACCGATTGGCATAGTGAAAATCTGATCGGTTTTTTCAAAAAACGAGTTGGGAAGGGCATGAAGCCGGAGTTTCACGATCCTATTAAACATCGGAAATCAGTATATTTAGCTTCAGATAGTACTAACGGTATAAAACCTTACCATGACCAGATTCATGACCTTGTCCTTTTCTGTAATCTTACTCAATTATGCAACTCCGGTGTGGGCGCAACCTGCGGCCCGCGAAAAGAAATACTTCAAATTACTGGAAAAAACATTCGACGAACAACAGGCATACAAAACCGTATGGTTTGTTGAGCAGCGCTGGCGTTTAGCCGGTAACAGCGGTTTCAATGAAAGCATTTATGAAGTAGAAAAAATTCTGCAACAGGCCGGTTATATAAAAGAAACCAATGGCGAAGCGGCGGCAACGCTTACCTATCGCATTGAAAAAAGACCCATGAAACGCGCTACCTGGGAACCCGTTGATGCCAGCCTGTATATCGTTGGTGAAAAGGAACCGGTGTTGCAGTTCAAAACAAACCGCAATATGATCGCCATGTATTCGGCATCAACCCCGGCCGGAGGCGTTACGGCCGAACTGGTTTATATAGGAAAAGGAACCGCCAAAGAACTGGAGGGCAAAGACCTCTCCGGAAAAATTGTAATGGCAGAAGGCGGTATTGGCGGCGCATATAACAACGCCATCAAAAACGGCGCGCTGGGCGCACTGGCCTATTCCATGCCGAAATATAACCAGCCTGAAAAAAATATTCATTCCATCCAGTTCCAGGGAATCGGTTATACCGATTCCCTGCGTCAGAAATGGGGTATTTTATTATCGTACGCTGCCAAAGAAAGGTTGAAAGCGGCACTGGCAAAAGGACAGGTAACGGTAAAGGTGATGGTTAACACAAAGATCTATACTTCGGAAGAACTAACGCTGGTGGCCAATGTACGCGGTAAAAAACGGCCCGATGAACGGTTTGTGTTCAGCGCCCATGTACAGGAACCCGGGGCCAATGATAATGCCTCCGGGGTAGGCGCCCTGGCTGAAATGGCGCGTACAACCGCCCTGCTGGTAAAAAAGAAAAAGGTGGTTCCACAGCGCACCCTTACTTTTTTATGGGGCGATGAAATTGTTTCAACCCGCCGGTACATCCAGGATGATTCCATCAGGACCAAAGGCATAAAATGGGGATTGAGCCTCGATATGGTGGGAGAAGATATTCAAAAAACAGGCGGCACTTTCCTCATTGAAAAAATGCCCGATCCTTCGGCTGTCTGGACACGCGGCAATGAAAAACACAGTGAATGGGGCGGAAGCCCGCTGAAAGAAGCGGATATGTTCCCCCATTATTTCAACGACCTGCTGCTGAACCGCTGTTTGTTCGAAGCGGCCAATACCGGTTGGGTGGTGCGCACCAATCCGTTCGAAGGTGGCAGTGACCATACGCCCTTTCTGGCGGCAAAGATCCCCGGTTTGCTGATGTGGCATTTTACCGATGTGTATTACCATACCGATGCCGACCGGCTCGAGATGGTTTCACCGGCCGAAATGAAACATGTTGCCAAAAGCGCCCTGGCAACGGCCTTTCTGCTGGCGACAGCCGATGACAGAACAGCGGTTGCGCTTATAAAAGATCTGACCCGTAATGCATTACAGCGCCTGCAAACGGAATTTGAATTGAGCAAAAAGGCAGTACAGGCCGGGGTAGATAAAGCGAAAGAACAGCATATACTCGAAGTGTGGGCAAACTGGTATGTAAAAGCCGTTGATGCTGCCATTGATATTCCTGCCAGGGAAGCCGGTAAAACGGTACAACAGGCCATTGAACAGGGAAAACAACAAATTCAACAACAAACCACCGATTATATTTCGCAGTTGTAATGCCACATCTTCTGCATAGATGCTGCACCCCGGGGTTGCATTGAATACCCGGGGGTCAGTGCAACCCCCGGCGCTGTTTTAGCGCAGTTGCCATACATCCCTTAACGCTTCAGATACGATCACCGGCCCATAACAAAAAAGCACCCCGGTTACCCGGAGTGCCTCGTGAAAATCTATAATTGTTGAATGACTGGACGCTGTTTCTTACTTCAGTTTATTTACCACAGTTTCTTCTACGTAAGTGTGGCTTCTGTTGATGGTGTATACTTCAGTAGTGTTATATTTCTTTGATTTAACTATTACGTTCAAAGCCGAATCACTGAACTCATCAGATTTCAACATGAACTTTTTGGTAATACCTGCACCTTTGAATGTATCAGAGTATAACACGTTACCGGCATCATCGCGGAATGTAACGATGAACTCATCATCTTCTGTGTTGTTCAGGTTCAGCTGGAAAACGGGTTGGTTCTCCATGTTACCGATAAACTTCAGTTCTGTTATATTTTTAGTTTTTCCTTCGTCGTTAGCGAGTGTAATAGTGGAGAATCCTACAGTCAATGTGATTAATGTGATGATCATTAAGCTGTAATTCTTCATTGCCTTTTTCATAGATGTAATGTTTATATGTTTATTTTCTATTTACTAATTACTGTATGGAGACAATCGCGGCGGCAGGCAATGCGTAAGTTTCGTGGAGTGTGCAACGTATTTTTACCAGTATTAAACCCTTTGGTGTGTGTCAGTTGCGTTTCGTAATGCAAACATACACCGGGTTATAAGAACCTGAAAACCAACAAAAGCCTGTTTTTAGTATGGGTAAGGCCCCTATGAAAAGTTAAAACCCGCTTTGGCAGCGGGTTTCAACGTATATAAGTCATGATGTCCAACGGTTATTCACGTGATCATATAGCCTTAAAAAAACTATATCTAACGGAAATACGAGGGGCCGATAAGTAATTTGGAGTTTTGAAATAAGGAAACCCATTCACCACTCACCTTTTCTCTACCTTCATCTTCCTGTTGCCTGCGCTTATAACATATACACCAGGTTGTAAATCATTGATATCAACGGTCATGGTGTTATTAATTGCCGGTGCCGAAAGGTACATGCACTGTCCGTACATATTGGTTACCGCTACCCGCTCACCCGCCATAATGCCCTTTACCTGTATAACCGATGTAAACGGGTTGGGAAAGCAGGTTAAGGTTGTATGATCAATCAGCTCAAATGGCTGCGTAGTGGTATAACGTATATCGCCCTCAGGGGTTGTCATTTTAATCCGGTAATACGATTTGCCGGTGAATGGCTTTGTGTCTGTAAACTTATGTAATGAGCTGTTGCTATTTTTTTGCGTGCTGCCTTTCACCGTTTCCCAGGTATGCCCGTTGGCCGATCGTTCAACCACATACGAAGCGGTTTCTTCAGTGCTTTGCTTCCAGGAAATAAGCGCCGAACGATTGGATGCATTGACTACATTGAATTGAATGGCTTGTGCAGACAATACAGTGGGATCGAGGTAATGAACCGTGATACTGATATGATCGATGCGTGCAGTGGGAAAGAGCGATACGGTGGTAATTATTTCCCCGGCTATGGAGAAACCAAAATTATTGCTATTGATATCTGA
>CBIHPC010000232.1:0-9786 GCA_966211305.1 uncultured Niastella sp. | reverse complement strand
TGCCGATTGCCTGACGCAATTCCTGCTATTTTAACATAAGTTAAACATTTAATCAGACCCCGACTTTTCCCCATTATTTACTACTGGTTTGATTATTGTTAAACTGATAGGGGAGGAATTGCTATATGGAACATTCAAGGTCTTTACAGGTACTATCCTGGCAACATAAAGAAGACAGGCTTAAATGCCGTGAGTTCTTACGAGACATCCAACAGCAGCGCGATAAATCAGCCATCAGGCAACGCATCGTTCAATTTTGGAAAAACGAGCTGCAAAAGCATGTGGATGCAGAAGAGGCGATATTATTTCCTTTTTTGCAGAAACATCAGTTCAGCTACAATTACATCAATGTTTTGAAGCGCGAACATGATACCATCCGGTTGCTGGCTGAACGCCTCAATCGCAACGACGAAGATTACTATCTCTACAAAGCTTTCATAAAACTGGTAGACCAGCACAGCCATTTTGAAGATGAGATCATCTTCAGAAAAATGGAAGAAGACATTCCACAACACGAACTTTCCCAGCTAAATGTTTCAATGGCGGCGGTAACACGCTAAACGCGGAATGCAGAACGCGAAACGCACAACGCTAACTCGCGCAATTCGATCTGTCGCTTTTATTCCGAAAGATCGCATTTCGGAAACCGGCGTTCAGCGTTTAGCGTTCAGCATTTAAAAAGCGTGGGATTACGACTTCGCACTTTATCAATGGTGTATTCTTCTGAATTGTGCAGTGCCTGCTGTTGCCATTGCCGGTAATCATTTTTTTGCCGGAACAATGCCATTAAAAAATCAATCATTTGTTCATTTGATGCATACCTGAAACAACTGCTTTCGAGGTTCGCCGGCATGCGCAATGACTGTGGTACAATAAACGGCCGGGCATGTTTTATACCATCGAATACATTGCCCGATGATTTGGTAAGCCCATACCTTTCGGGAATGGCAAAACAAATGGCGGTATCGATAACGGATGTAAGAAGAATAAAATGAGCATTGTTCAATTGCCTGTCGAATTCATCCTGCGGAACGTGACGGGCTTCATACACATGCAACTTTGCATGGGTTGTTTTCAGGGCCTTTGCCTGTTGTGCTATGGATTTGCCAAACTCGTCATAAGTACCGCCCAACAGCGTAATATGCAAGGGCAATTGCTTTTCTTCAGCCAGTTTTACCAGGTCAAATACCTGGTCGTAATCCCGGCGTTTCTTTTCCAGTCCGCCACATACTACCAGGTGTATATAATCGCTGATAGCTACTTTCACCTGGTTGGTTGTAAATACAGAACCGGGCAGGTTATGAATGGGCAACCGGTGCCCGGTTGCCTCTTTTATATTATCGATCATAGCAGCGGAGATCACGTTAAATTCCTTTACCCGCCTGACAAGGGCTTTTTTTCCAATATGATGAATCGTTTCCCGCGCATGTAATGACCAGTGTGACCTGAACATACAGTTGATATCATGAACCGTTAATATTACCCGTTTAATGCGTAATAAACCCAATACCCAGGCATAAAGTATATGGTTACTGCTGATCGTATTTACATAAAACAGGTCGAGCCGGTGTTTCCTGGCCGCTTTGTACAGTTGCCTGAAAAAACGCAAACGACTGCCTTTTCTATCAACTATCTCCCAGGTAAACCGGTTTATATCCTGTTTAAACAGCTCAACAAATCGTTGGTAGGTATCGGAATTGGTAATAACAATTACTTCATTGGCAGGCATATCAAACAACTGAATGATGGGATAAGCCCCTTCAAAATGCTCCATTTCCAAAATGCCGATTTTCATAATGCCTTATTGAATAAATTGCGAATTCGGCTAAAATCGTTTATTTAATCCATAAATTCCAAATATTTTGGCCGGCAGTTCACCCAAAAGCATTCACCTTCTTTTTACAGCGGCCAAATGATATATTTGTAGGTTTATAACCCTTACAGGCCAATGGTTCAATCAGATCTGATTTATGATATTGGTGCGCATCATGGCGACGATACCGCCTGGTACCTGCAACAGGGGTACCGGGTTATAGCGGTAGAAGCGAACCCCATGCTGGCAAAAGAAATTGAAATTAAGTTCAGCAATGCCATCAGACAGGGGAACTTAACGGTACTCAATAAGGCCGTTACGGAAAAAGACAATGAAACAATTACTTTTTTTATAAGCCGCGATGACTGGCGCAGTTCTACCCGCCAAAACATTGCTGAAAGGGAAGCTGCCATTGTGCAAACCGTTCAATTACCTGCCACTACACTGGCCTCACTGTTTAAGAAATACGGTTCGCCCGCATACTGCAAAATTGATATTGAAGGCAACGATGCAATTGCCATCAGCAGCCTGAAAGGTGCAACGCAAAAACCCACGTATATTTCCTGCGAAATCAGTTGCAACAGCATTGCTGAAGTACAGCATAACAATATGTTGCTGTTCGAAACCCTCGATGCATTGCAAAAAGCGGGTTATACATTGTTTCAACTCATTGACCAGGATAGCCTGTTACAATTAACGCAGGAAAAACATTACAGCCGCCTGTATGACTTCTATTCACGTTTTCGAACCAAATGCGAACGTCTTACCGGTATGTATTCTGCCCGCTACAGCAATCGTTACCTCATTGCCAAAAAACGGAAAGCCAGCATTGACCATGTGACCGCGCCGTTTGGCAAGGCATTGACCGGTAAATGGACCGATGCGGCCACCACGCGGGAACTGATTCAGTTCCATTTCAACGATTATTATAAGAACACGCAAAATAAGCAACTGATCTTCTGGGTTGATATTCACGCCACCATATAACGCCATCGATACTGCATGAGCCTGATACAGACCATTTATGAGAAAATGCTGAAAACCGATCTGCAACAGGCAGACCGCAACCGGCTTGTAAAAGGCATCATTCACTCGTTTATCATCCAGGGCATTTCCATGGTGCTGGTGTTTGCCGGCAATTTTTTACTGGTGAAATTCTTCGGCCCCCAAAAATATGGCGTGTATGTACACGTGTTCAACTGGATCAGCATTTTAACCATTCTGGCGGCAAACGGACAGGAAGATATTGTATTAAGCCGTGCGCCGAAATACATTGCGCAGAACAACCTGTTGCAAACCGGGGCGGTGATAAAACATGCCAATGTTCGGGCAGCCATCGGTGGTATTGCCGTCAGCGTATTCTTCCTACTGCTGATTTATATTTTTCCCATTAACAAACTCAGTGAATACCGGTATGAATTCCTGATAGCGTCACTGGCAATTTATTTGTCGGCATTCCTGAGCGTTAACCAAATGGTTTTACAGGCACTGAACCACATCAGGCTGAGCCAGGTAATAGAACGGTTATTAAAACCATTTTTATTTATCGTATTCATTTGCGCAGCAGGCCTGCTTTCGTTTTATATCGATGCCAACCGGCTAATACAGATAGCCGTGGTAAACCTGGCCATTTGCGCGCTCGTATTGGGTTACATCGTGTTCAAAAAAACAAAACCCTTTTTCAGTAACGGCACCGAACGGTACAGGGGTGAAGGTATTTCAAAACAAACCTTTTATTTTTTAACCATCAGCCTGCTGCAATTACTTACCACGAAGATCGGTATGTTGATAATGCCGTATTTTACCGAAGAAAAGCAGATCGGTGTTTTCAATATTGCCGCCCGGTTTTCAGACCTCATCATTTACCCGTTCTTTTTATTACATGCGGTGCTGCCCCAGTTGTTTGCCAGGCACCACGAGGCAGACCGGTTATACAATCAAAAACTGTATACCGAAAGCACCTGGATCATCCTGATCACTTCATTGCCATTATTATTGTTGAACCTGGCGGCCGGTCCGTGGTTATTGGGTTATTTTGGCGAAGCATTTACTGAAGGTTATACCGCACTTGTATATATGAGCATCTCCAACGCGTTGTTCGCGATCTTCGGTCCGGCCAATACGATACTGATGATGCAGGGCCGGGAAAAACTATCGGCCATTGCCCTGCTGGTATTTGTTATTCTTTTAACTGTTTTAAGCAGTATCTTAATACCTGTGCAGGGGATTACCGGCGCGGCGCTGGCCATGCTTTTCAGCAATGTTGTTTACAATATTTTACTGGCGATCTTTGCCAAACGTTATACGGGGGTGAGCGCACCTCTTTTCAGATTATTCGAAAAACGGCGCGGCGCATAAAGGGCGTGAAAATTTACCAGGGTTAAACTGAGAATGAGCAACTCAAAAAAGTAGGCATCGGCAGTGAACCAGAAACCGGCAGGCAACAGTATGGAAAGTATCAGTAAGTACTTATCGTATTTACGGGTAAAGAACCCGATGATGAACAATCCTTCAATTATTACCCCGGCAATATAAGCGCCATTCACCAGGGCCGGCTGCAGCAATAGCCAGCGGTACAAACCCGCCAGCATGGTATCGGGTTCAAGGTACAGATAAGCGGCCTGGTTCTTTTTCAGGATCAGCATACCCTGGTTGGGATGCAGCCATGAGAGGCGAAAGAACTTCCATAAAAACGCATCGGTATAAGCAAATACCAGAAAATACCGCAGTCCCTGCCACAGATAATTAAACGATTTGTAATTCGACACCGTAAATGGAATGGCGATAAGCAGGAACCCGATCTTGTGATTGGTATGATGGGCGCCAAAGGTGTTGAACGTAATAAAATATACAAAGTACAGTGCGATAAACGACCAGATGCACCACCGTTTCTCCGGGTACACATAACACAAAATACAAAACGCAAAAAGCGCCAGATCGAACAAACAGGCCAGCCAGAAACTGCCTGTTATGATTTCGGGCAGTTGTAAAAAATGCAATACCCAGTAAGTAAGATCTACGTACGGATATTTGATAACAGGCCGCTGCAACTGGTGCAGCAGGGTGTTTGAAAAGAACGACCATACCAGCGAGGCCAGTGTTAAAGCAAATACCAGCCGCGCAATGCGTTTTCTTTCCCAGGGCGTGTAAAAAATAATATGTGCTATGGCTTTTCCCATCGATCGAACAGGTGAGTGGAGTCTACAACTAATTTTGATCCGGTATAATGCACTTTTATGTCATCTATGCGTATGGAATGAACTGGCAGATGCATAACCTGTGAAAGATAGCGGGCATACCAGGAAAAAAAGGAATCGCGTTGCGGCCCGGCGTTAAACAGGTTTTTCAGCATTTTATTGCTTTCAACATGCCATTTCAGCTTTAACTGCAGAAAAGACACAGTAGGATCTGTATCATTATTATCCTTTATTTTTTTGTAATAAGAAAGGGGAGAGGTAAGATAGAACCGGGTATCGGAAACCGGTAACTCATATGGGTTCACCAATATGCTATCGTTGATGACCGTTTGCAATATGCTATACTGCTGCACCGGTTCTTCCTTTGCCGAATACATGCCCCACACAAAAAAAGGCGTTACCTGGTCACCGGCCAGGTTAGTGGCGATGGTGAGCACGGAGAAAGCAGTCATAATGTAAAATAACTTCTTATTATGATGCCATACCTGGTAAAGGAAAGTTTGCTTCATTCAATATTTAATTAACTTCGAATTCAATATCTGAACAACTTACTTCAGTTTTTGAACCAATTCAACATACTCCATCATCGCATTCTCTTTAGTCTTTCCTTTTAACGACTCCCAGGCATTATACTTGGCTTTTGCCACGAAATCGAACATATTGGAAGGAGGGTCGACGTATATATCGCCTTCGGTGGCCTGTTTGTACAAACTGTATAATTGCAGCAGCACATCGTTGCCCGGCTTTTCGCTGAGGGTTTTACTACGGGCCACAGCCTGGTCAAATTGCTCCTGAATATTCATAGATACTACGTTTATGGTTGCTGCGAAAATAGGCGTTTCCGGTCACTCGGGCCAGTGGAACCCATATTTCTGCCATGCCGTTTTTTGCCGCAGCAGGACAGTTCATGAAAGCTCGCAATAATTATGTGATAAATTTATCCCCCATATGTCGTCTGGCATATGATTTTAATCATTATTCGAATAGAATAAAATACGAACTTTAAACAAATGTTCATTTCATGAGAACGGTAGACGACCTTATTGCCAGCAAACCACGTCCGGAGAACATCATACAGCCAGGAGCGCTGGTGATCGATGCATTGCATCTGCTTGAACAGGTAAACCTGAGTTACCTGATCGTAATGGACGGCGACAGGTACAGCGGCGTTTTTTCAGAAAAGGATTACAGCCGGAATGTAGTTTTAAAAGGCCGCAGTAGCAGAGAAGCCCATGTACACGAAGTTATGACCACCGATCTGCCGGTGGTAGGCCCCGGGGAAACGGTGGAGCATTGCATGATCGTTATGATTAGGAGCAAGGCCCGCTACCTGGTAGCCATCGATGACAAAAAGTTTATGGGAATTATCACTATTCACGATATTCTCAGGGAAGTGTTGGCCAACAAGGCGGAAGTGTTTGATGATACGCTTGCCGAAGAATTGATCAAAACGGCGGAAGGAAGAGGAAGAATATATTAGTTTGTGGTTATGGTTTGTTGTTTGTGGCTGTTCCGCAATTCGAAATTTCGAATTAATGGCCACTAACCTGCCGAAATTATAATTGCCGAATTTATCAGGCATTCTAATAAATTCGGCAATTAACCACAAACCACAACCAACAAACGGTATTACCAGCTATCCGTCCTAAACGGGTTCACCGGTAATCCTTCTTTTCCAAATAAGTTTCCTACAGCGGTATTGGTAAATCCATACCGGACGGCAACGGGTTCTTTCACCTGTTTACTGAAAACCACCAGCTGGTTGTTTTCGATCTTCGCTTCTGCCGGATAAAATTGTTTATCGCTGCCGGCCACATACACTTCGGTTACCGTTTTTCCCTTTGCCATTAAACCGGCTGGCGCATTATCGAAACTGATATACGCTTTGCCTTTTTTTACTTCCATGCTTTTATACATGGGGCTTTTATACACAATTCCTTCTTTTTTATAGGTATCGTGCAGGGCCCAGTTGGCGAGGCGGGCGCCCACATCATGTTTGTTGGTCGGGTGAATATTACCGGTATCGGCTACCAGGTCGGTAATAACCACCATGCCGGTATTTGGGTGGCTCATGGCCTTTGTTTGCGCTTCACGCAGCAGGGCGCCGTTGAGGTTGGCGCCATACCGGTATGGTGCTATCTGAACATAGTAAAATGGAAAATCTTTGTTCCATGCCTTGCGCCAGCTATCGATCATGGTGGTGAACAACTTCGTGTAGGTATCGTGCATTTCAACATTGCTTTCGCCCTGGTACCAGATGGCGCCGGCAATGCCATAGTTGATAATAGGAGCGATCATGGCATTATAGGTATACCCTGGTGTAAGGGGCCAGCGGGCATCGGGCTTTAGTTTGGCGGCACTGGCTTTCAGCTCCGCATCGTTGTTCACCTTTTCTTCGGGAGTCCAAACCTCGGCGGGCGTTCCACCCCAGCTTGCATTCACCAGGCCGACAGGCACATTCAGGTCGTGGTTCAGCTTTTTTCCAAAGAAATAACCAACGGCGCTGAAGAGCTTGAGCGTATTGGAATCGCAGATGGTCCATTTGGCGGCACAATCATCCTGCGGCGTTACCGCCGTTGTTTTGGGGATATGAAAGAAACGGATATTCTTATTGTAGCAGGTAGGTAATTCGGCGGCAATATCGGGCAGTTTGTTATAATAATTCCATTCCATATTGCTTTGTCCCGAACAAACCCACACTTCACCTATCAGTACATTTTCCAGCACAACAGGCGCAGCTGTGTTGCTGCCCCGGATAGTGATGGTGAACGGACCGCCGGCAGCCGGCGTTTGAATGGAATGCACCCAATTGGCATCGCGGGTACCTTTTAAAGAATCGGTTTTGTTATTCCAGGAAGTGGTAATGGCGATCTTTTCCCAGGGACTGCACCAGCCCCATAATTTTACGGTTGACTGTTGTTGCAGTACCATGTTACTGCTGATAACAGCGGGCAAACGGATGGCAGCATGAGCGGCAATGAAAAATAAACTGAAGAAAAGGAATGATGACCATTTTTTCATACTAATAGCAATTTTTTTATATCTGGAAGAGGCGATTTAAGTTATAAAGGTTGTTTTTGTTTAATAAAAAAGCGTCCCGGTAAATGGACGCTTTTATAAATTCCAAATCTCAAATATCAAGACCCAAAAAGTTCCAAATTCCAAAGAAATAATACAAATTTCGAATTACAAGACCCCCATAATAAATTTCAAGGCCAGATCAGCAATCTGATCCCGGATCTTAATTTTTTATAATTTGTTTTTTGGTATTTCATTGTTGGTTCTTGTGATTGGCTTTGTGATTTGAGATTTTGTATTTTATCCAATAATCATTTCGGGTATCCAGTTGAAAGTAACGTTCACTTCAATATCGGGATGAATGCTGTACATAACAGGGCAGGTTTGGGCTGCACGTTCCAGTATGGTCTTTTGTTTTTCGTCGACCCGCAGGGAATCGGGAAAATGAAATGTTAAATTTATACCACCAATACGGCGTGGATCGGCCTTCATGATCTTCTCCACATCGATTGTAATGCCTTTTATATCGAGGTTCATGTCACGGGCTTTGATACCCATAATTGTTAGCATACAGGTTCCCAGCGCAGTTGCCACCATATCGGTGGGCGAAAACCGCTCAGCCAAACCCTGGTTATCCAATGGCGCATCGGTTTCAATAACGGATCCGGATTTTAAATGGGTACAAACCGTTCTCAGATTTCCTTCGTAAACTACTGTAGAGGTCATTATGTATATTTTTACCTTAAATTTACGTTTAATAATCAAATCATAGCCAGTGAAGAAATTAGTTTTGTTCCTTTTGGCTGGTATGCTTGCATCCAATTTGCGGGCGCAGGATAATCCAACTCCCAAATCACCGACAGCAAAAAAAGACAGACAGGCCGCGAAACGTGAAAGGATCAATAACCTGCTTAAGCAGGAGGAAGAAGGAGAGATCATTTTTAGTAAACAAAGCGCTTTCGGAATAAAATTAAATACCGACGGCTATGGGCTTTCTTATGAGATCGGGCGGTTCAAAAGCGCCCGGGTAGCGAATATCTTTCAGATAGAAATCAATGAGAAAAAGCATAAGAAAGAAAAACGCACTTCACTCCTGAACGGGTTTAATTTCAACAGCGTTATTTACGGCAAACTGAACAACTTTTACCAGGTAAAGCTGAACGCCGGCCAGCAGCGCATCATCGGCGGTAAAGGCAACAAGAACGGGGTAGCGGTTATGGCCGTGTATACCGGCGGGCTTGCGGTGGGATTGCAAAAACCCTATTTTGTTGACGTTATAGACAATGCCCAGCAACGGTACCGCAAAACCTATCCCACAATTATCGATAGCGGCTTTATTGAGCAGGGCGCTTCGGGTTTTACCGTAGGGTGGGATAAGGTGCAGCCGAAATTCGGTCTGTCGGCCAAGGGTGCGCTTCGGTTCGACTATGGCCGGTTCAATGAAACCGTTTCGGCCATAGAGGTGGGACTAAATGCCGAGTACTATTTCGGAAAAGTGGCGCAGATGACCTATAACCCCGAAAAAAGCTTTTTCTTCAACGCATATATATCCCTGCTGCTGGGGCGGCGAAAGAATTAGGAGAAAAGGCAACAAGGCATAAAAGGCATAAAGGCGTAAAGGCATCGAGGCAACGAGTTTATATAAAGGTGGGCTTCTCTTTTAAAGAGGGGCTCATTTTTTATTTTGGGGCCCTCCGGCCCAAAAGCAAATACAGTTCCCCGTTTTCGCTTTCAGCCTGTATCTACATTCACCTTTAA
>CBIHPC010000231.1:0-9842 GCA_966211305.1 uncultured Niastella sp. | reverse complement strand
TTTACAGAGAGGCAGAACAAACTGGCCCAAATGATGAAGGCGCTGGCCCATCCGGCTCGTATAGCCATCATTCAATACCTCATAAAAACACAGGCCTGTGTGTGCGGCGACCTGGTTGAAGAATTGGGACTTGCGCAAGCAACCATTTCGCAGCATTTAAAGGAATTGAAAAGCGCGGGACTTATCCAGGGCACCATCGATGGCACCAGTGTATGTTACTGCATAGATCCTAAAGTATGGAAACAATACAAAGAAGCATTCGATACCTTCTTTGTCGCCTACAAAAACAAGGATAACTGCTGTTAAATTTTTTTTGCACCCATTCATCGCAATATTGCAATAAAACAATAAAAAGAAAACGATGCAAACGCAGGAACAGATAAAAGATATGGTAAGGCAGAAATATTCCGAGATCGCCTTACAGGATAAAGAAACCAATCAAAGCGCCTGCTGCGGCTCGGGCTGCTGCAGTACAGAGGTGTACAATATTATGTCCGACGATTACAACCAGCTGGAAGGCTACAACCCCGATGCCGATCTGGGCCTCGGTTGCGGACTGCCCACCCAGTTTGCAAAGATCAAAAAAGGCGATGTGGTGATCGACCTTGGAAGCGGCGCCGGAAATGACGCTTTTATCGCCCGCCACGAAACCGGTGAAACCGGCAAAGTGATCGGTATCGACTTCACTCCCGCCATGATTGAAAGGGCCAGGCTGAATGCCGAAGCAAGAGGTTTTCATAATGTGGAATTCAGACAGGGCGATATCGAACACATGCCCGTAACCGCCAACACCGCCGATGTAATTGTAAGCAACTGCGTACTGAACCTTGTGCCCAATAAAGATGGGGTAATAAAAGACATTTACAGGGTACTTAAACCCGGCGGGCATTTTTCCATCTCCGACATAGTATTGGAAGGCGATCTGCCAACAACGATCAGGGAAGCGGCTGAAATGTATGCAGGCTGTGTTTCGGGGGCCATTCAAAAAAATGAATACCTCGAACTGATAAAGGCAAATGGTTTTGAACATATCACGGTTCAAAAAGATAAAGCGATCGTCGTTCCCGATGATATCCTTTCGCAATACCTCGATGCGGAACAACTGGCAGCCTTCAAACTTTCAGGCACCGGCATCAGAAGCGTTACCGTGTATGCAGAAAAACCAGTGGCAGAAAATAAGGCCTGTTGCGGCCCGGACTGTTGTAATTAATTTAACCAGCTTTTACATAACAGGTTGCCGGTGGGAACGCCTGCCGGCAACTTTGAATAATCTCTTTATACATGTCAGCCAATAATTGCGCACCCGCCAACGAAAGAAAACGACTCGGATTTTTAGACCGCTACCTGACCTTATGGATCTTTTTAGCCATGGCGCTGGGTGTTGGAATCGGTTATTTCATTCCATCCTCTTCCGGTTTTATCAATTCTTTTTCATCGGGCGCTACCAATATTCCACTGGCAATCGGATTGATACTGATGATGTATCCGCCATTTGCCAAAGTAAAATATGAGAAGCTGAAAGAAGTGTTCAAAAACATAAAGGTACTAAGCGCATCGCTGTTGCTTAACTGGGTTATTGGCCCCCTCCTCATGTTCGCGCTGGCCATTCTCTTCCTGCATGGCTATCCTGAATATATGGTTGGACTGATATTGATCGGTTTGGCCCGTTGCATCGCCATGGTGATCGTATGGAATGAACTGGCCGAAGGCAGCCGCGAATACGCTGCCGGTCTGGTGGCCCTGAACAGCATCTTCCAGGTACTGCTTTACAGCGTATATGCATATGTTTTTGTAACGGTATTGCCTCCCCTGTTTGGGATTACCGGTTCAGAAGTGAATATTTCCATTGGGGCAATCGCAGAAAGCGTGGCCATTTACCTGGGCATTCCTTTTGCAGCCGGTTTTTTAACACGGTTCCTCCTTTATAAACGCATGGGTGAAACATGGTATCAAACCAAATTCATTCCTGTTATTTCACCTGTTACGCTTATTGCCCTGCTTTTTACCATCATTGTAATGTTCAGTCTGAAAGGCCGGTTAATAGTGCAGATCCCCTTCGATGTGGTTAGGATCGCCATTCCACTGGTCATTTATTTTGCCATCATGTTCCTCCTGAGCTTTTTTATCGGCAAAAAAATGGGCGCCGATTATTCTACCAATGCATCGATCGCATTCACCGCTGCCGGCAACAATTTTGAACTGGCCATTGCGGTGGCCATTGGCGTGTTTGGCATCAACAGCGGACAGGCATTCGCCGGCGTGATCGGCCCGCTGGTAGAAGTGCCGGCATTGATCGCACTGGTGAACGTAGCCTTCTGGCTCCGCAATAAATATTATTCAACCCGGCAATTACAAACCAACTAAAATAAACTGATGAAAAAGATTCTTGTTCTCTGTACCGGTAACAGCTGCCGCAGCCAGATAGCGGAAGGTTATTTAAAACATTTTGCCAAAGACAAAGCGGCTGTATATAGTGCCGGTGTGGAAACACATGGCGTTAATCCCAGGGCCATCCAGATCATGAAAGAAGATGGCATCGATATCTCGGGCCATACCTCCAATAATGTAAACGAGTACCGCGATCTTGCGTTCGATTATGTGATCACGGTTTGCGACAATGCAAAGGAAAGATGTCCGTTCTTCCCTTCAAATGCGCAGAAATTTCATTATAATTTTCCCGACCCCGCCAAAGCAACCGGTACCGAAGAAGAGATCCTGCAACAGTTCAGGGATGTGCGGAATATGATAAAAAAATATAGCCGGGAGTTTGTGGCGGAACATCTTTCATAAGGCATACCGTTCATACAAAGAACGGTTGCCGGCTGTTTATTTTTTATTATTTTGGAGTTCCTGAAGCAGAACAACTGTTTAAACTAAAAGCATACATATTATCCATCTGCATTTTAGTATATGCGTTCGAACTGGCAGCGCTGCCCGTGATCTGCGGGCCTGTGGCCAAACCGGTAAGTAAATGTTCCGGTAAACCCAACGGCTGCACGCGGAACACAGGCAGTAGCTGTAACAGTAAAAAGGCGGAAAGCCCATGTAAGCAACCATCAAAACCAGATTGCCGGAATACGGCAACCTGCTGTATAAATAATTGTCCGCTCTTTTATGTAATGACCATGCCCGGCTCAACAATGCCCGGCAACACCGTTGGGGTCATCAAAACAATATATCCGCATTATCAACCCAGCTATCTTTTTCTGTATGCCGCCGCGGCATGGAAACCACCTGATGTTTGTTGACACATACCGGCTGTTTATTCAATAACATTTTACTTTCATTTTAAACAAATAATATGAAAAAGATATTTCTTTTGGCTACTGCAGCCCTGTTAATGAGCGCCGTAGCTTTCTCAAACGATGGTGATAAAAACAAGAAAAAGGGCGACAAAGCGAAGACAGAAAAAAAATGTCCAAAGCCCTGCCCCACCCCTTGTCCGCCATGCTGCGATAAAGACAAGTGTGATAAAAGTTAAACCGCACCGGTTCTAACATAAGAAAAGCCCTCCATTATTGGGGGGCTTTTTTATTGAAATAACGGTACGGGTCTGCGATCATTTCATGAAGGTTTATTGGATTCGACTCAGGTAGTACACTTATATGCTCAAATGTCCATTGAAATGGATGCCCGCATTTTTACAGTGCTGCTGAAAAGCAACCGGTGTTACTTTAAACTGTTTCAGAAAAGCCTTGCCGAAACTGCTTGGTGAATTAAAACCTGTCATTTCGGCCACTTCAAAAACTTTATAATTCGCAGACGCCAGTAACTGCGCCGCCTGTTTCAGCCGCGCCAGCGCTATCAGTTCATTAGGCGTTTTATTGGTAATGGTCTTTATTTTCCGGTACAGGGTGGGCCGGCTCATATTCATGGTGCGGGCAAGAAAATCAACGCTCAGCACTTTGTTTTGAAGATTGGCGGCAATGCAGCTATGCAGCCGGTTTATAAAATCATTTTCCGATTCCGGCAATTGAACGGTTTGACGGGTATTTGCATAATGTTCAGCAGTACAAATGACCAGCTCAATATTCTTTTCTTTAATAAGCTGTTCTATTTCTTCAGGGGTATCCGTAGCATAAATGGTAAAGCCAGGCTGCAGTTTGTTCAACAAGGCAGCCTGCGCTTTTCTGTCTGGTAATATCAATAAGATATTGTTGAGCATATCCTGTGCTACAGGTTCGGATTAAGTCGTTTTTCTTCTGCATTATAGGGCAGATACCAGTTCTTAGGGTTTGCCAGTGTTGTTTCCAGGTACGGATGCATCGATACCGGCGCCCGTTTCTTTACTGCATCGATCAGCACCTGCGGCCTGCCGTGGCGGGCTATGCGCATCAGATCGTACCATCTTCTGCCTTCAAAACCTAATTCAAGTCCGCGTTCGCGTAAAATATAATCTTCAATCTGTTCGGTTGTAGAATTGACTGTTACTGTTGGCGCCGGCATTCTTGCCCGGTCGCGAACGGCATTGATGCGGGAGATGGCGGTGGTTTTATTACCGAGGCGATTAAGCGCTTCCGCCCATAACAAATACACTTCGGCAAACCGGTAAATATGGAATTTGCTTTCGCTCTGGTACGGCGCTCTTACATTTGGCGGCACATCTACATTACCCGCAGTAACCGTACCCAGCCCAATGTATTTCCAGATCACCGGGTCACTTTTCAGGCGGTTATAATAAGGCGCGCTGCCTGCATAGGAGCGGCCGAAACCGCGGTCCTGTTCATCGATGGTATTATTGGTGCTGATGCTATTGGGATAATTGGGATTGTATGTTTTGATAGCGGAATCGGATGGCGCAACCATGTATTTTCCGCCCGAGGCCGGATCATTGCTGGTAAACTTCATTAACGGGTGCACCTCCCTTCCCAGGAAATTAAAGGCTACAAAGAACATGGCTTCCCCAAACAGGTTCTGGTTCGAAACGCCGAGGTACATGGCGAACCAGTCGCCCCGGTTACCCGGTCCGCCGCCGTTCACCGTTTCAAAAGTGGCGCAGGCGGCAGCAGCCTGTGCGTATTTACCGCGCCATAAGTACACTTCTGCCTGTAAGGCGCATACGGTTTTCTTTGTAACGCGTAACCGCGACTGTTCTTCACTCACCCGTTTTCCCACTTCAAAACTATTGGGTACCGATACCATAATATCAGTGGTGGCAAATGCTTTCAACAGATCGGCTTCAATGGTATCGAGGATCACTTCCTGACTGGTAGCGCCGATGTACGGCACTTTCGAAATATCATCGGTAGCGGTAAGCACCAGTGGCACCGAATCGAAATCCATGATGAGGTTGAAATACGCCCAGGAACGCAGGAAACGGGCTTCGCCCACATACTGGTTCTTTTCAAAACCGGAAAAATTATTGGCATCAGTAGGAACGCGCGGTACATTCTCAATGACATAATTCGCGCGATTGATAAGATCATAATATACTTTCCAGTTGGTGTACCGGTTATCGGGTGTAACGGTATGATTGGCCAGTTCAAGCAGGTCCTTATCGGCGCCTGTTCCGGGTTTCACCCAATCGCCGCGCATTTCACCCAAAATGAAACGGTGCTCAACGATAGGCTGCAATGCCTGGTAGGCCCCGCGCAACATAAATTCCGCATCCCAGAAATCTTTCAGGAATTCATTATCGGGAATTACATCTTTCGGATCGGGATCGAGCAGTTTTTCGCAACCAGCCGAGAGTACAGCCATTGCGATAACGATCAGGATTTTATTTAGACAAGCTTTCATCGTATGTTATAATTTTTAAAACTTATTAACTGAACAACTGAATAACCCTGCAACCATGAACTGTGAACTATGAACTTACTACAGCCCCAATTTCACCCCCACCATAAACGTCTTCAACGGCGGCACATTTCCATAATCAACGCCATACATAATGGGATTGGTGATACTTCCCACTTCCGCACTGAAACCCTTATAACTGCTAAACGTATACAGGTTTTGCGCTGTCACCAGTACACGCGCCGTCTTGAATGCATTTTTGAGCAATCCATTTAATGGAAAATTGTACCCCAGCGTAATGGCCTTGAACCGTGCGTAGGAACCATCTTCTATCCACCGGCCCGAGAAACGGGTATTACCAACCGCATCGCCATGCATTGATCGCGGCATACCGGTTACATCCCCTTCTTTCTGCCAGCGCCCCAGTATACCGGTCGACTGGTTATCGTAATTCGACATTGATTCCAGTGCGGCGCGCTGCGCATTGTACACATCATTTCCCACGGCAAAATCAATAAAGACCGACAGGTCAAAATTTTTATAGGAGAACACGTTACAGATACCGCCATAATAATCGGGATTGGTATTACCGATCACTTTGCGGTCGCCTTCATCGATGATCCCGTTTTGGTCCACATCTTCAAAAATGATATCGCCGCCACGGAACGGGTTGGTATCGGCCGCACCATTCTTAACACGTACATCGCTGCTGTTGGCATAAACGCCCAATGCGTTATAACCGTAAAAAGCGCCAACGGCACTTCCGGCAGTTAGAATGCTGCTATAACCGCCATAATTCACCACCGAATTCAGTTTTACGGGCAGCGACACGATCCTGTTCTTATTGTAAGCTGCGGTAATACCGGTTTTCCAGCCAAATGCGCCGGTGAGTACCCTGCCATTGAGGCTCAACTCCACCCCGCTGTTTTTAATAGCGCCTTCACTGACCGCATATTTATCAAACCCGCTGATACCCGGTATATTGATGGTATTAAACAGGTGATCTGTTTTCTTTGTATAATAATCGATCGCAAACCCAATGCGGCCGGAAATAAATTCAGCATCGAGCCCCACATTGAATTGTTTTGTTTCTTCCCACTGAAAATCTTTATTGCCCAGGATGCCCAAACGAACCGCCGAGTAATTGTTATATGGCGCCGGCACAATGGCATTGAAAGAATTGTAATACCCTACTTCCTGGTTACCGGTGATGCCATAACTGGCGCGCAGTTTCAATTCACTAATAGTTTTATTATTACGCAGGAATGCTTCATCACTGATGCGCCAGGCCGCACCTATAGAGGGGAAATATCCCCAGCGGTTACCTCCGCGCGAGCGCGGAGCAAACCGGCTCGATCCATCCGCCCGCATATTTATATCGAACAGGTACCGGTTCATAAAGCGGTACCGCACCGTTCCAAAGAACGACAACAGCTTCCATGACGGTGAAGCACTGCCGATGGAGTCGAGATTGGGATCGGTTTCATTGGCCGAACTGATGCCCGAGAACTGATCAGATGTGGCATTGACATACACGCCCACCTTGGCATCCTGTGCCGTTGACTGAAATGCACTGCCAATGGTGGCATCGAATGTATGATGGCCGGAAGCGGACGTTCTCGTATAGTTCAGCGTATTCTCATTCAGCAACATCAGCTCATAACTTTTACCGGCCGCGGAACTTCTTATGATATACCCTTCCGGAGCAAAACCCGCTGAGGGCCTGAACCGCTCTTCATCGAGCCGGAAATAATCACCGGCAATCGCTATCCGCAGGTTCAGGTACGGCGAAAATATATACTGACCCGTAATGCGGCCGAGGATGCGGTTGGTATTGCTGGTATTTCTCAGGCCGTTTTGAACGGCATAGGGATTGTTGCGGCCCGCATAATCGGCACTATCCAAATCGCGCAGGTTTTCCCCTTCGGAGCTTTGCTGAAAAGCCGTGAGGGTTGGACTTTTAACCGCCGTCAGAAAAAGCGGGTTGGTATTGAACGCGTTCCCCATTTCACTCAATTCCCGGTTGGTGCGCGTATAGGAAAGCGTATTGAGGAAACTTAATTTACGGCCAACCTTATAATCGAGATTGAAACGGGTACTGAAGCGCTCGAAGCTGGTGTTCTTCAATACGCCCGACTGGTTGGTATAACCAACATTCAATGAATATTTTGCCACCGCATCGCCGCCCCGCAGGGTAAGGTGATAATTATTGAACCGCCCTGTTTTCAACGCTTCCTTTTGCCAGTTGGTGTTGTTATTATACCGCTCCACCTGGCTGGCCGGGGTCGACAATAACAGGTAACGCCCGATGCCATTATTGATCTCGGCATCCGATAATCCGCGCGCTCTTTCTTTCTCCAATATATATTCCCGGTATTGATCCGCTTCCAGCACCGGTAATGGATCGGGCGCCTGCATAACACCGGTGTAGCCCGAGAAGTTGAGATAGGTTTTACCCGAAGTACCGCCATAGGTGGTAATGAGCACTACCCCATTGGCGCCGCGCATGCCATACAGCGCCGTAGCATTCGCATCTTTCAAAACGGTGATGCTGGCAATATCATCGGGATTGATATCGGCCAGCGGGTTGTTATCGGCATGCAGGGCAAGGGCGCCGCTCATGCGATAAGCTTTCACGGGTATGCCGTCAACAACATACAGCGGCAGGGATCCGGCGTTTATGGTATTAACTCCTCTCACGTTTACCAATGCCCCGGACCCCGGCGCACCGGATATGTTGACGACCCGCGCCCCGGCAACCTGTCCCTGCAACAATGCATCGATAGATACCGATGCAAAATCTTTTATCCTGTTCTCATTCACTACCGAAACAGCGCCCGTTATATTTGTTCGTTTGGGCGATATATAACCGATATTGACCGACTCCGCCGGTTTGATATTTATTATTGAATCTATTCTGGCAGCTATTGTTTTCTGCTGCTGCCGGGCGAACAACTTATTACCTGCAGCGGACACCATCAGGAGCCCGAAGCAGAAACAATATTTTAATAATTTATACATATGTGTAGTATGAATGATCAGTGAATGCCTTTTTGCCTTTATGCCTTTTTGCCTTTTCAATACTCCGGCGTTAGCACCAACGCTTCCAAATTAATACCACCGGCCCGGGTACAAACAAAACTGAGGCGCTTGTCGCCACTGGTCTTGAAATCGTATGAACCAATAAGCAGTTTTTGTTCATAAGTGGTGCCATTGTTATAGTTGATGGAACCGCCAATAGGATCTTCGCCATGTTTCAACTGGTAGTCGCCCCGGTTGCCAAACCCGTTCTTATAACTGATCTCCAGTTTGTATTTCCCTCTTCGTACATTCCTCACAACGGTCACCAGTGAGTCGTTGACACCATCCGCTGCCATAAATAAAAAATATTCACTGCGGCCATTAAATGTTTCCAGGTAATAACGCCAAAGAATACTGCCGCTGGTAGATAGTACCGGCGCCTGCGAGGAAGAAACACCGGGTATGCCATAAGCATAATTGGTATTCGACCAGAACACGTGATAGATCTGCGTACGTTTCAATGACGGCTTGAATGAAATATGTTTATCTACATTATGAATTACGCCGTTCCGCATAATAACATCCGTAGCCGCAAAATCCGCTTCTTCATTGATGAGTTTTTGTGCGGCCAGGTTAAAGTAGATATAGTCGTTGTTGTTGATGCACAGCAGCGTGCTGTCCCACCGCTCTTTTACGTTCAAGGGGTTAAAGGCCGGTCTGAACTTCGTATAACTGGCGCTGAAATTGGCGCCGGGAATAATATGATAACGCAACAACGTGTCCAGCTCTTCAAGTGGCATGCTGTTGAAATCCTGGATGCCTGCCGCCTTCAGCACATCATCGGTTTCAGCAAACAGGGTAAGCCGTATCCGTTGTCCGTTGCCGTCGGTAAGGTTGGTGAGGGTATCCATTAAACCGGCGCGTTTGAGGCCGCCGATCAAAATGCTGTACACACTCTTGTTCTGTTCGAGAAATTCACCAATGGTGAGTGTAGGTGGATTGAGCACGCCATCGATCTTATGCACCAGCGCATTGGAATATTCAATATCGGTTTCATACACTTTGGCAATACCATTGGCAATGGT
>CBIHPC010000230.1:0-9865 GCA_966211305.1 uncultured Niastella sp. | reverse complement strand
ATATCATTCAGTTTGCCGCCAAACAGCCCCAACCCAAAGGCGTGGTGTTGTATTTTCATGGCAATAAACAGAACATTTCGCGCTACGCAAAGGCAGCGCCGGATTTCAACAACCGTGGCTATGATGTGTGGATGATCGACTATCCCGGATTTGGCAAAAGCACGGGTGATTTTACCGAACAACGGTTGTACGACTGGGCGCTGGTGTTTTATAAACTGGCACGGGCGCGTTATTCGAAGGATAGCATTATCATTTACGGGAAATCGATGGGCACCGGCATAGCATCGCAACTGGCCACTATCCGCGATTGCAAAGCATTGGTGCTGGAAGCGCCCTATTATAGCTTTCCGTCAATAATCGGAAGCTGGCTGCCTGTTTACCCGCTCAATAATATGATAAAGTTTAAACTGCCCACGTATCAATACCTGCAGGAAGTGACCAACCCGGTTATTATTTTTCATGGCACCAGCGACATTACCATTCCGTATCGTAACTCGAAAAAACTAAAGCCGTTGCTGAAACCAACGGATGAGTATATTACCATTGAGGGTGGGAAACATAATGATTTGACGGAATTCCCCCGGTACCAACAGAAACTTGATTCACTGTTGAAATAATGAATATTGAATGCTGAATATCGAATGTAGAAGTAATACATTTTCATTACTTCTACATTGGACATTCGATATTAAATAGGCACCACATTCAGATCCTTATTCATCCTGATCTTTTCCGGTATCGCCGCAATGATCTCTTCCTTCAGCGCTTCAATCAGCCTTTTCTTTACAAAATCGCGGTGAACCACAATACTCACTTCACGCATGGGAGCCGGTTTTTTAAAATGCCTGATGAGCTGTAACTGGCGGGCGCTCATATCGAGCGTGGTAAGTTCGGGCAGAATGGTAATGCCGTCGTTCAGTTCTACCATGCGGCGCAGCGTTTCAATGCTTCCGGCCTCGTATTCGAAGTGGGTACTCATTTCACTGGCGCGGCGCAGTTCGCAAAGATTTACGATTTGTGAGCGGAAGCAATGCCCTTCTTCCATCAGCCATAATTTTTCGGGATCGATATCCTGTGCAAGCACATATGTTTTCTTATACGCCGCATTTTTACGCGACACATAGGCCAGCAACTCCTCATAGAACAACACATGCTCTTTTATCCCATTCTCCTGCAACGGCGTTACCAGAATACCCACATCGATACGCCCTTCGCGTAACCGGGTAATGATGTATTCGGTCATCAGTTCCTGCACCACCAGTTTTATGTTCGGGTATTTCTTGTAAAAACTTTGAATGAAGAGCGGCAATAAATAAGGCGCCAGCGTAGGAATGATGCCGATGCGTAATTCGCCGGTGAGAATGCCCTTTTTTGTTTGCACCAGTTCATTGATCACATTTTTTTCCGACAATATGCGGCGGGCCTGCTCAATTATCTCTACCCCTATTTCCGTTGGCACCACCGGTTGTTTACTGCGGTCGAAAAGTTTTACGCCCAATTCCTCCTCCAGCTTTTGCACCTGCATACTCAATGTAGGCTGGGTAACAAAACAATGCTCTGCGGCGGTAGCAAAATGGCGGTATGTATCTACGGCCACCACATACTCAAGTTGTACAAATGTCATAATAGGTTTTATCTATGCTTCCATAAAATTAATCAATTTGATTTATAACAAAAATTATTGAAGTTTTGTGAAGCGATCGGGAATTAAAAACAGGATCTGATGAGGGAGTATTTTCGAGCCGATGGACGCGCTGCGGTTTTCCGTTTTCACCTTTGACGTTTCACGATTGCGATTGATAAAGACAGGAATATCTAAGTATAAACAGGTCACAGGAGTAAATTATAAGTTTAGGTTAAAGTATGCCACTGTTCCTTATTGAAGGACGGTGGCTTTTTAGTGAATGGTCAATGATCAATGGTGAATAGGCATTTCTAATCTCCTCCTCCACACCCGCCACAACCGCCGCCGCAACTACTACCACCACTGCAACTGCTGCCTACGCTATAACTGCCGGTATCGATATCTGACCCCGAGCTGTCGTTACCGCTGTAATCATAGTCTGTACTTCGTGGAAGAATTGGTGAAGGGAAAACCGCGAACATGGCCCCTAACATTAAGGTTGCAGGCAGCCAGTCAAGCACTTTGGGACCATTCAATGCATAATCATTTACGACCTCATCGGTATGTAACTGTTTGCTGCCCGCCTTGTCGAGCAACAACTGATTTAGTTTGGATTGCACCAACCCTTTCGTAGTAAATCGATAGTAGATGAAGCCGGCGCCCACCAGCAATGCTATGATTTCCAAAAAAAGAAAACCTACAGGCCGGTTATTCGCCCAGCCCTGAAACACACGCGCCAACCCTGTCAGCAGCACTATTAAGATAACCCAGCTTTTCTGCAGCCTGCTTTCCTTTTGAAACGTGAGCCGAAGCATTTGCTGAATACCCGGATGTTCAAATGAATTCCTTTTATACCAGTTATTAGTTATCGTGTTATAGTCTACTGAACTTCCATCGGCTTTTACCATCAATTCAGATGCAAGTGGATTGTCCTCCTGCTCAGGCGCATGGTAATTATTCCGGTGCACGACAATTTTTCCTTTGTCATTTACCGACACCAGGTTCCTTCTGTACAGATCGACGAGGCAGGTTTGCAATGCCCACTCCTTTCCCTTTACCGAATGCGTCAGTTGAAAAATATTCAGATCACCGATAGGCCAGGCATCTATTATTTCCTCCATACGCTGCTGCCTGTCGCGGCGCAGCAGGTAGAATGCTATAATTCCTGCCGCACAAAGCATGGCATAGAACCAAAGGAAACGCGCCCCTGTTAACAGGTAGGGCGATGCTACACCGCTGAAAACATAGTTGATAACAAAAGGCAGCACTAATAACAATATAACGAGGATCAGTAACTCTTTTCGGATGAGATAGTATTGTGCTTCATCTTCCCGGGATGGCGCGGCCGGCTCCGGCGGTATTACCGGTTGCGGCCAGATGTCGGCTGGTGGTTCTTCCTCAAATACCTCTTCATATAATTCAAGTGTTTCATTGTACCAGTTGGAATGTTTATGATCTTCCTTATCGCCGCCGTTTGACGGATAATGGTGAATATCCTTCCCAAGGGTATTTTTACAAAATGCTTCCCAGTATGATCTGGTATAGGTTAAATGCAGATGCCATACTTCGTCAACCGCTTTTGAAGGCGAAGCGCCTTTTGGTGAGATGCAACACAAAAAAATAAACCGGCGGTATTCTTCTATTACCCGTTGTGTATATTCCACTGACCATTTTTGCTGACCGGCCAGTTTTTTTGAAAAAGAGATGACAGCGTTTGGTTCGTCAAACGCAAATTGTTGAATGGCACTCCAAAGGGCTTTATGTTCGGAAAGATTCATATTAGTCAGGATTGGGTTTTATCGGAAACAGCAATTGCCAGTCGTGAAACGGCAAATGGCAAACGTGAAAGGTTTTATATTCGGGCCTCGCCCCTGCCTGCAATGTTTTTCGCCGCCCTTTAACAACCAGTTAGCCATTAATAAGCCTGCCGCACACAGGATCCTTGTCACCTGTTAACTTGTCAACATGTCAACCTTAACTCACTCCTCCAACGTTACCTTACCCCTGCCCACTTTCAACTTATACCCCTCTCCCACCTTCAACGCATAATTCTCTTTCTCATGACTTACGGGAAAACCAAAACAAACCGGGTAATCGTACTCCTTCACTATATCATGAATTATTTCATAGGCGGTTTGTCCAAATGGCCGCTCGGTATCTTTCGTATCGCTGAAACCGCCAATGATCAGCCCGGCCAGTTTACTGAGTTTACCGCTTCGCTGCAGCTGGCGCATCATACGGTCGATATTATACAGGTATTCCCCTACATCTTCGAGGAACAGGATCCGGCCTTTTGTTTTAATGTCGGAAGGTGTACCTACCATGTGCGCAAGCAGGGCAAGGTTACCGCCTACCAGTTCGCCAACGGCTTCTCCTTTCCTATTGAACTCATGGGCGGCGCATTCATATTTTATTCGTTTTCCTTCGAGCGCATTTTTAAGTGATTGTACATATTCGTTATTGAAACCGCCATCATTAAACGCACCAGCCATGGGTGCATGTAAAGTGGCAATGCCATAATTGGAATAAATATGTGAATGCAGCACCGTTATATCGCTAAAGCCGATCACCCACTTGGGTTGCTTTTTAAATTTTTTGAAACTGATATGATCGATGATGCGGCTTAATCCATATCCCCCGCGGGCGCACAAAACCGCATGTACTTCATCATCATCGAGGATCTGCTGAAAATTGATCAGGCGTTCTTCATCGGTACCTGAAAAATACGTGGCAGAATGGCTGCCTACGGTAGTGCCCACCTTAACCTTATAGCCCCATTGCTGTAATACATCGATACATGTTTGCGCTTTCTCTATTGCCATATAACCTGATGGACAAACCAATGCGATGGTGTTACCAGGCTGTAAACAGGGAGGAATTTTTACCATTATTGATTATTTGTACGACCCGATGCCAAATTGTTACAACGATGACGCAAATTTAAATAAACCATAAAACCGTCAAATTTCCCGAAGCATTACTTCTTCACCCGAAACGGTGAGCCGGTGCCTTACCCCGCATTTTAATGCATAATTGTTCCGTTGATGGCCAACGGGAAAATCGAAACAAACGGGATATGTATAGTCTTTTACCTTTTCCAGCACAATATCCTGTACCGAACGACCGAACTCTTCGCCTGGGTCATCTGGCTTTACCTTAAAGCCGCCAACGATCAATCCGGCCAGTTTCTCCAGCTTTCCGGTCCTTTTCAGGTTCCAGAACATGCGGTCGATACTGTACAGGTATTCACCCGTATCTTCAACAAACAGAATTTTGTTGGTGGTGCGCAGCTCTGATCTTGTTCCGGCCAGCGTTTCTATAATCTTAAGGTTACCGCCGATGAGTACGCCTTCAGCTTTGCCCGGTTTATTCAGCGGGTTAACAGGCACGGTATATTTCATTTTTTCACCCGTCAAAGCCTGTTTTATCGAAAGAATGGTTTCTATTTGAATGGGCTCGGCTTTGTTCCAGTCATCGGGAAAACTGTTGCACATTTTTGAATGGATGGAAGCGATACCGAAATTCCGGTTCAGGTGGCAGTGTAATACCGTGATATCGCTAAAGCCAATGATCCATTTCGGATTGGCGGCCAGTTTGGTGAAATTCAGTTTATCGATAATACGAACAAACCCATAACCACCGCGGGCGCACATAATGGCTTTCACCTTTGGATCGTCGATCATTTGCTGAAGATCTTTCGCGCGCTCCTCATCGGTTCCGCCAAAAGTAAAATCCCTCATCCCTACGGTATCGCCCACCCTGATATTAAACCCCCACTCCACCATTTGTATCATGGCGGGTTGTATTTCGGGCAGGGTTATAAAACCGGCCGGACAGGTAATGCCAATAGTATCGCCGGGTTTAAGATAGCGGGGCAGCACAGGCGCCGGGGATTCGTTCTCCCCTTCATTTGCGAGAGCGCTAAAACCAGGAAAAGGCAAACCGGCCAACAGGAACGAGGACAAAAAATGCTTACGGTTCATGTATTAAATATGATTTTTAAATATACCGTAAAGTTTATTCCGCCAACACATAAAAAAATTACTTTTATTACATGGCAGTTCGCGTTATACAGGCATTGTTCATGGCAATTGCATTGGGCTGCTGGATCGGTTACCAGTTACTTTTTCGCAAAAAAACCGGTGCTGAAATTAACAATGAAGTGATGTTCATTGCTTTTTTTGCGGCTGTCTGGGTCATTCTCAGCATCTTATTGTGGTAAACAATTATAATTCTTCTATTTTCCCAACCTTTCAAACTTCCCATTCCTGAATAGTACAGCGTCAACGATAACGTGTGCAGTTGCTTAGCCCATTACATTTTTACACGTTTTACCCGTCAATTACCCGATTTCATCCCCTCCCCCAGAATAGTTATTTTTGCAATCCACCCTTTCAACCCTTTGGCTGCGTAGCGATATACAGCACAAGGGATCCGCCAGCTGGCGGAAAGGGACGACGATAAGAAATACAAAAGACGATCAAATGAGCAATTTTAAGCGCTATTTAGTTACAGCGGCCCTGCCGTACGCCAATGGTCCCGTGCATATCGGTCACCTGGCAGGCTGCTATTTACCGGCTGATATTTATGTGCGTTACCAACGGGCGCAAAAAAGAGATATCAAATTTATTGGCGGCAGTGATGAACATGGAGTTCCTATTACCATCCGCGCCATGAAAGAAGGCGTTAGTCCGCAACAAATTGTAGATAAATACCATGCCCTGATCAAAGAAAGCTTTGATCAAATGGGTATTTCTTTCGATATCTATTCCCGCACCAGCAACCAGGTGCATCATGAAACGGCCGCCGCTTTTTTCAAAAAGCTGTACGATGATGGCCTGTTCGAGGAAAAAGAAACGGAACAGTTCTATGATGAAAAAACGAATACGTTCCTGGCCGACAGGTACATTACCGGAACCTGCCCGGTGTGCAGCAACCCAAATGCCTACGGCGACCAGTGCGAGCGATGCGGTTCTACCTTAAGCCCCGAACAATTGATAAACCCGCGCAGCACCCTCAGCGATGCGGTGCCGGTTAAACGCAAAACCAAACACTGGTATTTTCCGCTGCAGAACTATGAGGAATGGCTGAAAGGCTGGATCCTGGAAGGCCATACCGAATGGAAGAACAACGTATATGGACAGTGCAAAAGCTGGCTCGACAGCGGTTTGCAAAGTCGCGCCATGACCCGCGACAGCAGCTGGGGCGTAAAAGTTCCCCTGCCCGATACCGAAGGCAAAGTGCTGTACGTTTGGTTCGATGCCCCTATCGGTTATATTTCCGCAACCAAAGAACTTACCGAACAATGGGGCGATTACTGGTGCAGGGACGACACCAAACTGGTGCACTTTATTGGTAAGGATAATATCGTTTTCCACTGTATCATTTTCCCGGCGATGCTGAAAGCGCACGGCGGATATGTATTGCCCGATAACGTACCGGCCAATGAGTTCCTGAATATTGAAGGCGATAAAGTAAGTACCAGCCGTAACTGGGCCGTGTGGGTACATGAATACATAAAGGATTTTCCGGGTGGGGCCGATATGTTGCGCTACGTGTTGTGTGCAAACGCACCCGAGACAAAGGACAACGATTTTACGTGGGCTGATTTTCAAACCAGGATCAATAGCGAACTGGTTAACAATTTCGGCAACTTCGAAAACCGCGCTTTTGTGCTCATGCACAAATTATGCGGTGGAAAAGTACCGCCATTACATGCTGACGTAATGGACGAAGCCGATAAAGCCATGCTGGAAGAATTTGCCATAGCAAAACAGAAAGTGGAAACAGCGCTTGAAGAATTCAAATTCAGAGATGCATTGTTCGAGGTTATGCAGCTTTCCGATAAAGGAAATAAGTACATGCAGAAGAAAGAACCCTGGATCGTTGCCAAAACATTAGCCGAGAACCCCGATAACCAGAAACTGATCGATAACTGTTTGCATATTTGCCTACAGCTGACCGCTAACCTGGCGATATTAATGCACCCTTTCCTGCCTGAAACTGCCAAAAAAATGTTGCATAAGATGAAGGTGGTAGAAAAAATGCTTGAATGGGAGAACGCCGGTAAAACAAAATTGCTGAGCGTTGGTTATAGTTTACGGGCGCCTGAATTGTTGTTCACAAAAATTGAGAATGATGTGGTGGCAGCGCAGGTAGCCAAATTAAAAGCCGGACTGGTTAAACCAGCGGAAGGCGGAAGTACGAAGTCAGAAGCAGGAAATAAGAAGTCTCCGAATGGTGAAACCACCAGCGCCAGTGCAGAACCCAAAGCAGTTAAAGAGCAGATTCAGTACGATGATTTTGCGAAACTCGATCTGCGGGTTGGCACTATCGTTGCAGCCGAAAAAGTGCCAAAAGCCGATAAACTGTTGAAGCTGCAGGTTGATCTGGGTTTTGAAACCCGCACTATTGTTTCCGGCATTGCCGAACACTTTAAACCGGAAGAGATTACCGGCAAACAGGTAGTGGTGGTAGCCAACCTGGCGCCCCGCAAAATGCGCGGTATTGAAAGCAACGGAATGATCCTGATGGCCGACGATAAAGCAGGCAAACTGCATTTCATTAATCCGGTCGACGCTATTGACAATGGCTCTTCAGTGAGTTAATATATTTTTACGAAGGTGCAAAAGGTGGGCCGCCTTCCAAAGCGGCCCGCCTTTTTGCGTTTTAAAACACAATATATGAAAATAGGATTCATTGGACTAGGTAACCTCGGCACACCGATAGCCGAAAACATTCTTGAAAAAGGAAACCAGTTATTCGTTTACAACCGCACCGCTGCCAAAACAAAAGCATTGACCGATAAAGGCGCCACCGCCTGTGCAAGTGTAAAGGAACTAAGTGCCGCCTGTGATGTCGTCATTACCATGGTATCTGACGACAAGGCTTTAAAAAGCATCAGTGAAGGTCCCGATGGGCTGATACAGAACATGCAGCCCGGCAGCGTTCATATTTCAATGAGCACCATTCTGCCGCTTACTGCCGAAGAACTTTCAAAACAACATACACAAAAAGGTTCGCATTACCTGTCGGCCCCGGTATTTGGCCGCCCGGAGGCTGCCCGTGCCCGTAAGCTGAACTTTGTGATATCAGGCGATGCGGCACACCGCCAGCGCTTCGGGCAACTGTTGAAAGATGCAGGCGGCGCCGGCGTATGGGAATTTGGCGATGCCATTACCGCTGCCAATACGGTTAAACTCTGCGGAAACTTTATGATTGCCGCTGCCCTGGAAGCCATTGGCGAAGGCGTATCCATGGCGGCCAAAAGCAATATAGATACACAAAAAATGTGGTCGTTCTTTACGCAAACCATTTTCAACTCCCCTATTTATACCAACTACGGCAACATTATCGTAAACAAACAGTTTACGCCGGCTGCATTCAATATGCAACTGGGACTGAAAGATGTTAACCTGGTTTTATCACAGGCGCAACAGGTGAAACAAAATATGCCGCTGGCCAGCCTGCTTCAGCAGCATATGCAGCAATTGATTGAAAAGAAAGGCCCTGAGCTGGACTGGAGCGCTGTTTCGTTAGCGGCTGATCTGAATCAATAGACAATTGGCAATAGGCGATCGGCAAAGAACTATAGCAGATATGCCTGTTGCCTATTCTTTTAAGGAATCAACACTACAATAATATCCATCACATTCGTATGCGTGGGGCCGGTAATCACAAGTCCGCCCGTTTGGTGAAAGAAGTTCCAGGAATCGTTTTGTGCAAGATAGTTTTCAGGTGTTAGTTTCCGTTTGGCAGCGAGTGCTGCCACCAGGCCATCGGCCACCGCACCGGCGGCATCAGTTGGGCCGTCGGTACCATCGGTTCCGGCGCAAAGAATAACCGGCATATTTTCTTCTTCTATTGAATACAGTTTTTGTAATTCCACCAGTGCTGCGAGGGCAAACTCCTGGTTACGCCCACCTTTACCCGTACCCCTGATGGATACGGTTGTTTCGCCGCCCAATAACAAACAGGCCGGTCTTATACCATCGTATTGTTTGATCTGCGATACCAGTTCCTTTGCCTTATCGCGCGCTTCACCTTTCAGCGCGTCGGTAATAATAACTGTTTGGTATTGGAGGCCCCGCGCCATAGAAGCCGCCGCCTCGAGTGCAATGCCGTTGGAGCCAATCAGGTAATTAAAACTTTTATCAAAAAGCGGATCGCCGGGTTTTGGGGTTTCCGCAACCTGTTTATTCATACCGAGCTGCAGCCATCGAATGATACTTACCGGTAGTT
>CBIHPC010000229.1:0-9970 GCA_966211305.1 uncultured Niastella sp. | reverse complement strand
GCGACCCCTACGTCCCGAACGTAGTGCGCTACCGGGCTGCGCTACTGCCCGAAATTTGTATTTTCGGGGATCAAATATAAATAAATTCAGGATTACACCACAAATTACACGATTTTCCTAAAATTCCTTCCTGATGGCTTTTCATTTGGCGGTCCCATTCCCTGGTGCGGTATATTTGATAAACATCCACCGGCATCATGAAACATACCATTTTTGTTTTTGGGGTCATGCTCTTTTTGCATTGTAAAGCTTTTGCAACCTGGTCTGTTATAATGATTGATCCGAAAACAAAAGATATTGGTATTGCCGGTGCTTCCTGTACCTATAATTGTTATGGCATCGGAAAAATTATACCGGGAATGGGCGCCATAATTGTTCAGGCCATGAGTAACAACGAGGCCCGGAAAAAAGGCGTTGAAATGATCCTTGCTGAAGCTTCACCTGAACAAATAATCCAGGCGCTGCAGGACCCTGCTTTTGACCCCGAAAAACAACAATATGCCGTGGTTACAGTCAAATATTTTGACAACCCGCGTACCTTCACTGGCAATGCTACTAAAAGCTATAACGGGGCATTGACCGCAAACGGAATTGCTGTGCAGGGCAATACGCTGACAAATGAAAATGAACTGCAACTGATCTTAGCAGCTGTGCAAAAAGGTAAAAATGATTTCCTGCATATTGCCGATGTATTGATGTATGCATTGGAGGCTGGCTCAAAGGCCGGGGGCGACAAACGGTGCGGTGAACAGCGGGCCACAAGCGCTTTCATTATTGTTGCCAAACCCGGCGACAAAAAGCCTTATTTAAACTTAAATATTTTTGGGCAGGGTAAGGGCGGGCAAAATGCTGTCACTATGCTGCGTAATAAATATGAAAAATGGAAAAGGAGACACAAACTGTAGTCTGTTCCAGGAATCGATTTTCAGGCAGTCACCCAACAGCAATGATACATCGCCGCCTTATCATTTATTTCAACCGTTGGCGCGATAATTCCGCGTTTTTATATATGTTGTCGTATCACATCTACCAGTTGCTTTTTCGTAGCAACGCCTGATTGCCGCCACACCGGTTGGCCGTTCCTAAACAGGATCAGCGTCGGTACTCCGCTGACCGCATATTGCTGGGCAACGGCCGGCGACTGATCTACATCTATCTTGATGATCCGTACCTGGTCGCCTATTTCCGTTTTTACTTCTTTCAGCACCGGCGCCTGCACTTTGCAGGGTCCACACCACTCTGCAAAAAAATCTACCAATACAGGCTTACTGTCGTTTAATATGTTTGTCAAACTCTCTTTCATAACACATGTTTGAAATACTAATTTATTTATTTTTTAGCAACAAACAGACCGGTTCTAAACGAGCCGGCCTGTTCACGTGAAACTTTATTTATGAGCGAGCGTATTCTTAATAACGGCTGCCGCCTGCAATAAGGCCGTTTGTACCGATGGAACATTGGCCAGGGGGTTCAACAAACCATAATCATGTATTTGTCCGGCATACCTGGTGAGCGTTACCTGTACACCTGCTTCATTCAGTTTCCGTGCATAGGCTTCTCCTTCATCACGCAACACGTCATTTTCTGCAGTTTGTACCAGGGCCGGTGGCAATCCTTTTAATTGTTCAACAGTTGCCTGTAACGGGGATGCATAGATCTCGTTGCGTTTGCCGTGGTCGGGAAGGTAATTGTCCCAAAACCATTTCATCATATTTTTTGTAAGGAACCTGCCTTCACTGAATTCATTATATGATGTCGTTTCAAAGTTAGCGTCGGTAACGGGCCATAACAACACCTGCAGTTTAATATGAGGGCCTTTGTTGTTCTTTGCCATCAAAGCGGTTACGGCAGCCATATTGCCCCCAACGCTGTTGCCGGCAACAGCCAGGTTTTTACCATCAACGCCTATTTCTTTTCCATGCTCCGCCACCCATTGTGTTACTGCGTAAATTTCATTGATGGCGACCGGATATTTGGCTTCAGGCGAAGGCGTATAATCCGGAAATACCGCTACCGCTCCGGAACCAACTACCAGGTCTCTGACGAGCCTTCTGTGGGTAGGGTAGTCGCCCAAAACCCAGCCTCCGCCATGGATGAAAATAAATACCGGCGCATTTTCCTTCGCGCCTTTAGGCCGGGTGATGTGGATCTTAACTTTATAACCATTCTGGCTGATCTCTCTTTCCGATTCTTCAATACCGGAATAGTCAACCTGTACCGATTTTTGCGCTCCGATCAACACCTGGCGGGCATCGGCCACACTTAACTGTTCTAAAGGTTTGCCGTTGCCTGAATTCAGTGCCTGAAGAAAGGAACGGGTTTCTGTAAAGATCTGCGGATCATTTTCTCCTTTAAAAGTTCGTTGTTGTGCCATAACATATGTGTTTATAACTAACAGTGAAAAAATAAAAAGTGCTTGTTTAGAAGAATTGCGTTTCATATAACCTTGTGTGTTTGTTTTAAATTGATAACACAAAGCTACACGCATACAGGCCCCTGGGGAATGCACAAATGGTTACATTAATTGTACATTTTTCCCTCGTTGTATTTTTTCCTGAAATCCGAGGTGTTTTCACCGGTTTTGGAGGTGAACAGTCTGTTAAAATAGGCGGGATCATCATACCCGAGGTGGTAAGCTATTTGTTTAGCACTCATGGCGGTGTGAATGAGCAGGCGTTTCGCTTCCAATATGATGCGGTCTTTTATCACTTCATTGGGATGGGCCAGGTTCATTCTCCGGAGTTTTTGCGTAAGCGTTTTGGGCGCCATTCCCATTATTTCGGCATAGTCCGACACGGCATGCTTTTCCTTATAATGGGTTTCTACCAGCAGGCTGAACCGGCGAAAAAAGCCGGTGTCCTGGTCGGGCGCATTCGTCAGTTCTCCTAATTGCTGGGCGCTCCACAACCTGGTGGCAAAGATGATCAGTTGTTTCAGGTAGATCCGCAGCATCTCTTCCTGCTGCGCCTGTGCTGTTCTCAATTCTTCCTTTATCGATCTGAATATATTGTCAACGATTGAACGGTTATCTCCGTTCAGCCTGGTCATCGGCATATTTTGCAGGTTGTTGAATAGCAGTCCGTCGCAAGCTACTTCCACATCATGGATCTGTACGCAATAGAAATCGCGGTTATAATGGATCAAATAACCTTCGTGTGCACCCGGTTTATCGATACGCAAATGCTGGTTGCTGTTAATAAAGAACAGGCTTGCGGTGTCGGTTACAAATTGTCTGAAATCGATCGTAACGGAATAACCGGCAGGCAAATACAACACTTTTATATAGGGTTTGTATTTACCGGTATCGATCTCCTGCATGGTCTGCTGATCTACGAATTGCAGTCCAAGTTTCTTGTAGATAGATTCAAAAACATACTTTGGTTTATCCATGCTTCACCAGTTTGAAAGTAACTAATGCCGGAATGCCAAAGGTGAATAAAATTGGTATGTTTTTGAAATTTATTGCGTTGGTGGGAACCTCCGTCCCGCCATTTTACCTTTCATACCATCATTCCCGGAATCCTCTCTTTTTTTCGGTAGATTAATGGTAAAGTGTATGTGACTTGAAGAAGCCTGGCTTTATATTGCTTTTTCTTTTCCTGGCTTTTGAATTGAAAGCTCAACCAGGCGGTTGTACTTTTAAACCTTCCCAATTTACCATCCACTTCGGATCGGGTAATGTGCGTGACCCGAATAGCGGGGTGCTTACCAATTACCAGCGGGTGTATGGTTATTGTCCAACCGACGGGCATTTTGCTTTTGCCTCCTTCACCAGCGAATGTTTTCATGATGACTGGCATACGATCAAGGCCGATCATACCCCCGGTGATAACAATGGTAATATGTTACTGGTTAATGCTGCGCCGTATGGCGGTGTATTTTTAGACATGGCCATTACCGGGTTAAAGAGCAATACAATGTATGAACTGGGCTTATGGGTGATGAACCTTTGCAGGCCCAGCGACAAATGTCCGTCTGTTTTATTACCGAGTCTTAATATCCGGTTGGTAACACCGGAAGGAAAGACCGTTGCTTCGATCGTTACCAAAGATCTGCCCAGGGTGAAGGAACCGGCCTGGGGCCAGCACCTGGCTTATTTTACAACTCCTGCTTCTATAACTACTTTACGATTGATCATGGCCGATAACGCGCCCGGCGGCTGTGGTAACGACTTTGCGCTGGATGATATCACATTCCGGGAATGTGTAAAAGTTATTCCGCAGCCTGTTGCCACTCAAAAAAAACAGATAACGCCCAAACGCGTAACCCCGCCGAAACCGGTGGCAAAAGTTACAACCGCACCGAAAAAGAAAGTTCAGTCAACCCCGGTAATAAAACCAAAACCAGATACCCTTTCCAAACAAATTGAAATTGTAAAACACGCGCCCAAAATAATAGCTCCGCCGCCATTGGTTTTAAAAAACCGGGAAAATGCATTGGTGAAGAAGATTGAAACCAGAGCCGGTGTAATAAGAATCAATTGTTATGATAATGGTGATATCGACGGTGATACCATCAGCATCTACCACAATAATAAGTTGATAAGATCGCACATGCGGCTTTCCGAAAAACCTGTCTCGCTTACCATTGAAATAAATGAATCCGAACCACATCATGAACTGATCATGGTGGCGGAAAACCTGGGTTCTATTCCGCCGAATACTTCGGTGATGACCATTACCACGCCGGGCAACCGCTACGAAGTGTTTATTTCATCAACCAAACAGAAGAATGCGAAGATTGTGTTTGATCTGAAGAAATGACGGTATCGATTACAGAGCCATCTTTACCTCGCCACCAAATACTCCCTTTGCGCCACACCGCCCACAATGCCCAGCCCATTCTGTATATTGTTAAATACGATCACTTTTTCCGAAAAACCATCGTCATTTTTTTCCCGGGCCATGTGTACGCTGTTCAGGTAATTGTAGCTGTCGTGGGTAAGGGAGGTTATTTCAACCAGCATCTTTTTAATCTCACTGCCGGTATTGATCCTGAACACAAATCGCGGGCTACGGCCATTGAACAACGCATCGGTAGTATAAAAACTGGAGCTCGTTGCATCATTGAAGATCGACAGGTTGGCTTCTTCCACTTCAAAGTACTCCGGTATTTTCTGCCGTTCTGCATTACCATTGCCATTTACATATTCGTTGATGCTGTAAAGCCGGATGCGATAATAGTTTTGTACAGCAGGATCATCGTGCAACTGCACACTCACAGATGTTTTGGCCTGCCAACTGTTCAATTGCGCAACGGTCATCTTTAATTCACCAACCTTCACTGTGTCGGGTATATGGTCGGCGCCTGAAACCTCTGAATAACCGGGCGCGGCAGCGGTTACCCGGTAAGTGGCCCCTGACTTTGGTATGGTTTTGCTGCGATAATACGGACGGCCAAAGACCAGGTAAGATGTAAGTGTTTCTTTGAAGTTGCCGTTCTCGTACAGGTTCACTGTTGCATTGAATATTTCCCGCATGTGCTGCGGTCCGTTCATGCGACCCGATAAGGTAACCCGCCCCATCATGGCGCTGTCGCGGTTCATGATCAGGTTCAATACCATTTTATCCGATTCTTCAGGAATGGGGATGTCGAATGTTTTTTCACAGCTGGTGATCGTTAGTACAAAAAGTATAATAAGTAAATGTCTTACGTGCATGGTTAAAATTTTAAGCTATAGGAAAAACCGGGGATCAATGGAACAATGGTTGTGCCCGTCAGCTGTGCACTGGGGCCGCTTGTGGAATATTTGTCCAGGTAATAAAAGAACGGGTTCATCCTGTTGTATACATTCAGTACGCTGATGTTCCAGGTGCGTATATTACCGTTCTTTTTATGTTTGATAAAGCTGATGCCGAGATCGAGGCGGTGGTACGGTTGGATCCTTACATTGTTCCGGCTGTTGATGTGATCTACATCCGGGGTCCACCAGGAAACAGGGTTGGTATCATTGGGCGATACCGGCCCGTCCGTTGATTCGTACCGCGCTACCGGAATGGTGAAGGGCATGGCCGACTGGTACGTCCAGCTACCCGAGAGCTCGATATTTTTTCGTGGCTTATACACTGCCACCAAATGAAGATCGTGGCGGCGGTCATATTTGTATGGAAATGTGCGGCCATAATTCACCTCCGGAATATTCCGGTTGGCGGTGGCCCAGGTATAACCCAGCCAGCCGGTAAGTTTACCGGTTTTCTTTTGCAGCAATACTTCCAGTCCATACGATTCACCGGTGCCGGCTGCTACCTGTTCCTGCCAGGTGTCACCCTTGCTGTTGGTTAGGTAATCAGCCCCTTCTTTATATTCTATCACATGGTGCATTTTCTTGTAATACACTTCTACCGAAAATTCGAACCGGTTCCTGAACAGGTTGCGGGCGATGCCAAGCGCATATTGGTCTGCCTGTTGCGGCGCCACTTTTTTTGTAGCAGGCACCCACAGGTCTGTTGGCAGTGAAATGGAATTGTAAGCCAGCAGATGAATGTATTGGGTCATGCGGGTATAGGATGCTTTCAGGCCCCAGTCGCCGGGCAGCAGGAAACGCATGCTGGCGCGGGGTTGCAGCGAATTATAAAATTGTCCCGTCACTGCAAAAGCGCTCCAGTGCAAACCGGCATTCAGTTTCAGCCGGCGGGTGATCTCCCAGTCGTCCTCCGCATACAGGTCCATTTCCGATGCATTGATATTTCGGTTATTGTTCAATGAATCTAACGTTACCGAACTGCCGCTGGTTTGCCGCATGCGTACGGTGCCCGGGGTGAAAATGCGATACATATAAGCGGCGCCCATTTTCACCGTATGCGCAGGGGCGGGACGGTAATCAAGGTCTGTCTTCATTCCGTAGTCCTGTATGCCTGAGTTCAGTCTCAGCGTATTGGTAATTACATTCTGATCATATTTATCCTCTGAATAATAACCGGTGTTGAATTTATAGCTGCTGCCGATGAGCATGGTATTGGCAAACAGTTTGGGGGTGAAGATGTGGTTCCATCGCATTGTACCGGTAACATTGCCCCATTTAATATACAGGTCTGAAAGGGTATGATTATCTACCGGCGGATCGGTAGGCGCCGAGTATTTATCCAGCACCCTCATTTTATCTTTGCCCATGTAAAATGAAAGGTACAATTTGTCTTTATCTGAGATCTGGTGATGGATTTTCGCATTCAGATCATAAAAGAACAACTTGAATTTCTCCGGTCCGTCCGGTGCGTTTTGTACGAGCGGGCCTGCTACCAGGTCGGGGTAGGAGCGGCGGGCCGAGATCACGAATGACGTTTTCCCTTTTTTCAGCGGGCCTTCCAGCGTTAGTTGGGTAGAAAGTAAACCAACGGAAAAGTCGCCATGCATTTCATTCATATTGCCATCCTTTGTTGAAATATCTATAACCGATGAAAGCCTGCCGCCATAGCGCGAGGGAAACGCGCCTTTGTATAATGTTACATCTTTCAGCACGCTGGTATTGAACGTTGAGAAAACGCCCATCAGGTGCATGGGATTGTATAAAGTTGCGCCGTCAAGCAATATCAGGTTCTGGTCGGGTGTACCGCCGCGAACGAGCAATGCGCTGGTTGCTTCCGTGCCCTGTTTAACGCCCGGCATCAACTGCAGTGTCTTCATCAGGTCGGGTTCGCCCAGTAAACGGGGCATGGAACGCACCTGGTGTACCGGCAGGTTGATACTGCTCATTTGCGAGGTTTGCTGTATGCGGGCGGTACGGGTGCTGGTTACGATGACTTCTTCCAGTTGCCTGCCGGCAACCGGCATTTTGAAGTTGATGTGTGTGTTGCTGCTTAATTGTATAACCGTATCGAGCCGCTGGTAACCGGTGAATGAAATTTGAATTTGTAGTGAGTCGCCCGGGACCGTAATACTGTAGAATCCATAATTATTAGTGACAGTGCCCGCCTGGTGCTGCGGCGCCACCAGGGATACTCCGATGAGTTTTTCTCCGCTGACAGCATCTTCCACAAAACCACTGAGTGTTTTGCCTGAACGCGGGCGTGCAATGATGAGGATATTACCGCTTTTTTCTTTGAAGTCAAGCGGTGTGCCATCCAGCAATTCCTTTAAAATGGTTTGCAGTGGCACATTTTTGTAAACCCGGGCTTTTACCCGTATTCCCTTTATGCGGGTAAGTTCATAGGATATGGGCACCTGGCTTGCCTGCCCGAGCAGTTTCAGCGCGTTTTCCAGCGACGTGGCGGGAATGCTGATACTGACCGGGCGGTTCGTTTGCTGCGCATTTGTCGTTAGCCCCATCGTTAGTAAAAGAAGGAGAGAATAAAAATATCGCATAGATAGTATTTAAGTAAGGACATAGGTTTGCCGGGCCGCTATGGCAGCCAATGTTTATCGTGAATGGTCAATGGTGAATGGCTCGCGGGTTTTGAGATTATAACCTGTATTTCGCCACCCGGGTATTTGCCGAATGCCAGTCAGTTTGAAAAATGTTACGGGGCTTGAATGTAAAGCCTTTCACGTTTGCCGTTCGTTCTAGTGTATGGTAACCTTGTTGTCGCTGAACGTATACGCCAGCCCGCTAATGTCTTTCAGCGTTTCCAGCAAATCTGCTGCTGTTGTATTGTTGCTGATGCGAAGGGTAAAACGCATGGATGCAACGCTGGCGGTATTGAATACAACGTGCAAACCATAACGCTTTTCCAAAATGCGGGCTATTTCTGTAAACGAGGCGTTCTTTAAAACAATGTTGCCTGTGCGCCAGTCTTCCAATTTACCTTCCGTTCGTTTGGTGCTATGTGCTTCCTGGCCGTAACTGAGCTGCTGATCTGCTTTTAGTATGCCCAGTACGCCTGTGCTGTCAGACACCTCTACGATGCCGGAACTAACCATTACCTGTACTTCTTTTGATTGCGGGTATGCTTTTACGGTGAACCCGGTGCCGAGCACCTTTGTTTGCACACCGCCCGGCGTTTTTACAAGAAAAGGTTGCCTGGCATTTTTTTGTACAGCAAAAAAAGCCATACCCTCCGCCAGTTCAATTACCCGGTTGGCATTACCATAGTCGTTGCGGTACCGTAGGGTAGTACCCGGTTCAAGCCATATGGCTGAGTGGTCGGGCAATTCCTGTTTTACGATGCCTTTGCCAGCGGGCGCCGATACAATAACATAAACCGGTTCTTTTTTGTGACCGTATATATTGTATATTGAAAAAACCACTACCAGTATCGCCGCCACGGCTGCTGCCTGCCACCATAACCTGCGGGGTTGATTTACCCTGGCTTTTGATATGGGATGTACTTTCTTTTCTGCTATCACATCGAAGATGCCGGCCTTTAACGCAGCTTTCATTTCCGCTTTCTCCCCATCATTGCGCCATACCCGTTCTTCCCCGGGAAATGCGGCATACCATTGTTCCAGCAGTGCCATTTCTTCCCGTGTACAAATGCCGAGGGCATGCTTTTCCAGTAAGGAGGTTATTATTGATTGTTCTGGCTTGTTCATGTGTTCATACATTTATTAGACAATGCTCGAAATGGTGGAGTACTATGCGGAAGAAAAATTATTCCATAAAAAAGTTGCCCAGCCCTTCGCGGAGCTTTTTCAGGGCGGCCGACAACTGGTTTTTAACCGTTTGCGGCGAGATGGCCCGTTTTTGCGCAATCTCATCTATTGAAAGGCCATGATCGCGGCTATCGATAAATACTTCCCGCATTTTTTCGGGCAGGCGCTCCAGTTCGCGGCGGTAGCTGGCCTGCAGATCGGCCATTGCCATGTGCTCGCCGGTATTGCAGGTGATGTCGGGCAGGGCGCGGCCGGCCAGTAACTGGTATTTTTCCCGGGCTGTTTCCGATTTCAGGTGGTTCAGCACTTTAAAGCGTACGGCGGTGCGAAAGTAGGCGGCTACAGATTCGTTGATCTGTATTTGTTCTTTTTTCTGCCAGCAATACACGAAAACTTCCTGCACAATATCCTTGGCAGCAGCTTTATCGTATAAATGCCAGTAAGC
>CBIHPC010000228.1:0-10014 GCA_966211305.1 uncultured Niastella sp. | reverse complement strand
TATCGCCTGCATGAAACTGCAACAGGCGTTGGTATAATTGCAGGGCTTTGAACTGAAGCGAAAGGCTGTCGCTGGTAACGAACCTGTGGTTCATGAATTGTTTTGCTTCTGCAAATGCGGCTTCATCGGTTATTTCAAATGACGCTGCCGCTTTCTTTACCGTACGCTCATTGTTTTTAAAATACTCGAGCGCGCGGTGTGCCAGCAGATCGAACAGGGTAGGCCGTAAGTGACGTACATTCCCTTTTATGATCACCGCATCGAACGGTTCCAGTTTTGTTTGCTGTAATAGTTTTTCGTTGCTGAGCGAAGCCAGGTAAAGTTCACTGATCTTTTTATGAAAATCTTCTGTGCTCCAGGTGGCCAGATCGTCTTTTTTAAAGTTGATTGTTTCGGAGCGGTTGTATAACTGCCAGCGGTGCTGCTGAAACCAGGCATGGTATTTTTGAGCGGTTATGCTTTGTAGCATAGCCTGTACCGGTTCTTTCGATACGGCAATTTCGGTTTCCAGTTGCAATATGTTCTTTTTAACCGCTTCTTCTTCTTTGTACTGCTGCAATTCAGCCCGGTATAAAAGGGCTTTAATTACCTGGGCGTCGTTACCCTCTTTTTTAGCAGGCAAATAAATATTATTCACTGCTTTTAAGGCCGATTCGGTTAATCCGGCTTTTTGAATAAGGCTGTCTACCTGTTTCCATTCTTTGTCGTACGTTTTCATCTTCTGTTGCGCGTTTGTGACCAAAAAAAATACGGTTGCACATACCACTGATAAAATTCTCTTAAATATCATTAGGCCAAATTTTATACAAGTTATAATAAGTTGACGAGTTAACGGGTTGACGGGTTAACAGGTTGACAAGGTCTGTTCTAAAGATCAATATCACCGGGTAAGAAACAGGTTGTAAGAAATAAGAAGCGGGGAAAATCTGCTATTGCTGCTTTACTCTTGTTTTCTGCTTCGTACCGCTACGTCTTTTTCCGGTTTGCTCTTATGACTTCATTTGTTCCTAATCCGATGCAGGATACGGATAATTTACATACCCTGAAAAGTTAAAATGCCCTGGCAGTGTGAAGGGGGCAAAAGCAATGCCGGGCCGCTTATATATGGTAATATTAAATATAAGTTTTATTCTAAACAGTGTGCAACGTAAATACCGGCTTTTCGTTCTATACATCAAAACCTGCCAGGAGGGCAGGTACCCTTTTACCCGCACAAAACACCCAACATGAAAAAAACGTGTATCCTGATCCTTTTACTGGTGCCAGCCTTTATGGTGCGCGCTTATGCCGGTCACAACGACGGCATATTAGGTATTACCAATTTAAGCCGTCAGAACATTACGATTGAAATTGATGGCCGCACTTATCCCGATATAACCAATGCGCTTATTCTCCGCGATTTCAGGCCCGGCAATCACACCGTAAAAGTGTACGCGATGGTAAGATCCAGGCCTGTTACCAGGCTGGCCAGGCGGGTTATGTTATATAGCAAGAGCATGTATGTAAAGCCAAAGTATTATGTGGATATTGTCATAAACCGCTTTGGCCGGGCATTATATGATGAACAACCCATAACCGATAACCGGTACGATGGCGATGGTATCGATGAGTGCGATGACCGTAACGATAACGGCAACTGGAACGATCGTAACGATAGGGATAACTACAACGGAGGCAGACCGCCGAGAAATAATAATTATCCACCCCGGCCCATGGACGATAATACTTTCAGCTCGTTTATAGAAACGGTACGCCGCGAAAGTTTCGACGATTCACGTATGGCTATCGCCAGATCGGGTATCGATCAAAACTACTTTACATCGGCGCAGGCAAAACAGCTCGTTGCTTTGTTTTCTTTTGAGAACAGCAAGCTGGAGGCGGCTAAATATATGTATGGCCGCACAACCGACCCAAAGAATTATTTTGTTGTATATAGTGCGTTCAGCTTTAGTAAAACGAAAGAAGAGCTGGCCGAGTACGTTAGAACGTATAAGCCGTAAATGACTTTGTTTAAATAAAAAACCTTGCAGGCCTTCCTGCAAGGTTTTTTATGTTTTCAATTAAAATATAATCACTCCACTTTCACGTTCACGCCTTCACTATGGCTGGTAAATTCGGGGGCGTACATGCATTGTATGGTGGCAATTCCATTGCCGAATGTGCCGGTGTGAGTGGCAAAGAGCTGGTATTCAAATATGTATGTGCCTTCGGGCAACTCGTCAAAGAAGAAATTGGTGCTTGCATCTTTGGTTGATTCATAGTAGCCGAGCCCGTTCTGCCATTTGTATCCGCTGATCACATTTACCGGTTCCATACAGGCGGCGCGCATATCTTTCATATGCACATACTCCATATTGCGGTCGGCACGCAGTTCAATGCGCACTGTCAACTTATTGCCAACTTTAATGGTGTCGCCTTCATTTACAGGTTGTAAAACCGGGCCGCGACCGGTATTTTTTTCAATGAACAGTTTTTTGGTCAGTTGCAATGGGGTTGCTGCCGGGGTTATTTTATTAAGGTCCTCAAAGTATTGCCAGTAAACGGCACCCCAACCGGTTGCAGCCCTGTTTCCGGTGGGGGAGGTATTGCTAACGGTGATCTGTACATTACCCATCTCAGGTTGTACCTGTTTTTCATTGAACACTTTTTTGAAATAACCGGTGCCTGCTTCCTGTTGCTGATCTTTACTGCTGATGACTGTATTGCCAAGGCTGATGGTTACTTCAGGTGAGCTCACCAGAAAATTGGCGCCCTGTAATAACAAGGCATAACAGGCATCGGCGGTAGCCCTGGTTGTACTCCAGTTTTTGGTTTGCTTTTGTTTCAGCAACCATAATTTCATTTCGTTCACGGCTGCAACATCACCTGTTACTTCGCCAAAGGTCTCTATCATTAGCGCCTGGCTTTCTATGGGCGACTGGTACCAGTAGTACCCACCCGTAAAATCTTTCCAGTACATACCCATTTCTTCATCGGTATGGGCGTTTTCTTTTAATGATCTTACAATGTTCCGGGCTGTTTGTATATCGCCGGTGCGGAACAGCGATAAGGCAATCATCCCCTGCATATACCTGCTTTGTTTTAACCAGTTTTTTTGCGATTGCGCACGATAATAAGCATACGCTTTATGAGTTTTGTCAGTTTTAACGGATTCGGGGAAGAAGCTGCGCATATACAGGTATTGAATATGCAGTGGGCTTATACGATCATCCTGTAGCTTTTTAGGGGTTTGCTTCATTATACTCGCGTGATCTTCGGTCAGCTGGTCATCGAGGTAGGAAAGTGCTTTTTTTATGATTTCATCAAGCACATCGTTCTTTGGCAATGCTTTTAATTTTTTCAGGTGGCCAATACCGGTTAATATGTATTGGGTAATATAACGGTCGTTGCTGCCCCCTTTAAACCACATAAAGGCGCCGTTTCTGTTTTGCAGCTCCTTCAGTTGTGCAATCGCTTTATTGAGCTCGCCGCTCATACGTACCAGATCAAACAACAACGCAATGTTCTTTTTCTGTTGTGCTTCATTTTTTGCTGCTAATACCCAGGGTGTTTCCTGTAGCAGTACTGATTTCAGGGCTTCGTTTTTTTGCAGATTGCTTAACAGCGCAGAGGAATCAACAGTTTTCCAATGTTCAAATACCTTTTTGAGTTTTGGTAAAGCTTTGGCAATATTGCCGGCCAGCGCATTGGCATAATACCGATTGAATATTTGTTCGGCGCATTCGTAGGGATACTCCATTAAGTAGGGTAAGGCCTGTACAGCATTCCAGGCCGGGTTGCCGGTGTATTCAACAGTAAGCGCATGGTGGTTCAAGGTTTCACTGCCGGCGCTCTTCACCAGGTTATCAAAGGTGAAGTTCTTCGTGGCTTTACCGCGAATGGGCAAAGGCAGGTTTTCAGTTACCAACATACGGTTACTTAATACAGGCAGCATGGCTTCCTCGCCATCCTTTGTGTTGCCGGCTTTGGCAATGATCCTGTATGTAAGCGGTTTATTATACTGGTAAGGAATTTCAATGCTGAAGCTGACCGGAACGCTTTGCCTGGCCGGAACAGTAAAATTCTGACCGGGTATTATATTATTAAACAGGCTATCAACCGGTTGATTGGTTGTAGCATCTGTCAGTAGCAATTGTACCTGACCGGTAATTTCTTTATCGGTAATGTTGGCAATTTTAGCGCTGAAGTTCATGTGGTCGCCTTCGCGTAAAAAGCGTGGCGCATTGGGTTGCACCATCAGGTCTTTTTGCGTAACAATGTATTTTTCAATGTAACCAAATGACAGGTCTTTTGTATGAGCGAGGATCAGCCATTTCCATTGTGTTACGGCTTCAGGCATAGTGAAAGCGAATTCAATATTGCCATCGGCGTCAGTTTGCAGGTGGGGGAAGAAGAAGGCCGTTTCATTCAGGTTCCTGCGTACCTGTACCGCGTTTTCGGCACCGTTTGATCTTTTATCATCCGGTTTCTCCAGTTGTGGTCTTTCATTTGTTGTATACTTAAGTGCAACATCACCCTGCTCTAACATCAGGCCTTTGCTGCCATCGGGGTCATTCTTTAGATCTGGTAACGAGATCGTCATAGCCATACTATATATGCCGTCTGCTCTTTCATACGATCTTCTTAAATTAGGATGTGGCGAAGGTGCGAACATGTAATTATAGCCTGACTTGTTTGATTCTCTAAGCCGGTATGCATCGTTGCCCATGATAATGTCATCATAAACCTTTTCTACAGATACATCCACATTTTCATATTGGTAAAACTCTTCTGATCTTGCAGCGAAAAAATTGTTTGGGTCATCCCAACTTTTTCTATAGTCATAGTGAACCCAGGTTGGAGGTACGCTCCAGTTGTGATTTTCAAATTGATCGAGCGATGCATCGTACATGGCGGTCAGCATTTCGGCTGCCACTTTATCACCTTTTAACCCCTTTATTTTCACTTTCCAATTTTCTTTGCTGCCGGGCAGTGTTTTATCGCGGAAAGTTTCATAGGTAATGTTCAACTCTTTGTTAGTATAGGGTACATTAAAATTAAAAATGTCAGTATACACCCGGTTGTGCTTTATAAAGGCGATATGTATACCAAAACCACCGCGGTCTTTTTCGGTGAGTGGTATTTCGAATGTTCGGGTAGCCTTATTTAATGTAACAAAGCTGCGGTTTGTTTTATCATCCTTTGTGTTCACTTCGTGTATGATGAAAGCATCATCAAGAGTAGTGTTTACATCATAAACGGCTTTTTCCCCTGGTTCCACGGTCGGCTTCCCGCTTACTATAAATGCTGATGCCACGGAGCTTCCACTTAATTGATTATACAATTGCAGATACTGAATGTCTTTTACTTCTTCGCCATATCTGTCGGTTGTGGTAGCCTCTACAATATACCAGCCCGGGGTAAAAGCGGTATTACTGATGGTGAATGGTTTGTTTTCGACGGTGCTGTCTGTTCCCGCCCATATCTTTTGTTCTTTGGCCCATGTTGCAGGGTTATTCTCGTCCTTATATAGATCGTAAGGAAACAGGCTGTAATATTCGGTTTGCGATAATACAAACGTATCGGGTTGCGGCCAGTAGCGGTCCCTGAAAACACGGTCGGGTGTTTTCAATTTATGTATAGTAACAGTGACCGGTGTTTTTTCGAACAGGTCGTTCAAGTTAGTGGTTGTTACCGCAATGCCTGTTAAACTGTCGGTATGCATTTTTTCAGGCACATTCAGGGTTACGTTCAATGTTTGATAGGCTACTGCTACCAGGGTGGTGCATCTTCGGGTTTCACCAGCCGCATCGGTTACTTCTGCAGATACGGTGTAGTAAAACGTGGGTTGATCTTTTTTCGCTATGCTGTTATCGGGTATCGCTTTAAACTTTATCTGAAACGTTCCTGTTGCGTCAGTGGTCAATTCACCATATGTAACTTCCTGCTCCTCGTCGCGATCGTCGGGTGGCCACATTGTTTTGCCGTACCTGGCAGCCCAAAAAGGCATAATGGTTTTGCGTACTACCCGGTATTTTACACGGGCCCCATCGATCACATTCCCGGCATAGGCTTTTGAAGTTCCCTGCACAGTAATGGTGTCGTTCACTTTGTAAGTGCCGGCGGGTCTGTTTATCTCAGCCAGGAATGTAGGCCGCTTGTATTCTTCCACCAAAATGTAAAGTTTGTCATTGGTTTGCGCATCATATAAAATGAATGTCCCGTTCAGTAAGTTATTGGGCAGGGTAAACCGGCCTGCGTAAGCGCCAAACTCATTGGTGGTAACCTTTATTGAATCAACGTCATTACCGCTGGCATCGCTTAATGTAATACTGGTTGTAAACTTAGCGGCAGCGCTGTGTTCGTGGGTTTTGTAATTACAATTGATAACGATGCCTTTAAAATAAACTGTTTGTCCGGGCCTGTAAATCCTTCGGTCGGCGAACAGATAGGTTTCCCGGGTATAATTTTCCTGCTCAGCATTTTCATCATCTTCACCTGTAGTAAAGTAGAAATGCATGTAGTCAGCCAGGAATAAATGATCATCTGCGGTGGTAATTTCAATGCTCAGGTCGTCATACCTGGCATCGCCGGGTAGGGCAGTTATCTTTACAAATCCGTGCTCATTGGTTACGGTGCGCCGGCCTTTCTTTTCTACATATTTGCCAGTGGTATTATCGTAATTTCTTAACCGCACCTGTACTGTTGCATTGGGCAGGGGCTTTCCAGTTTCCCGGTTGGCAATAAAATATTCATTGCCTTTTCTCATGTAAGCGATATTCGATACCGCAAAGTACTGAACAGCAATTTTATTATGCGCCAGCTTAAAATTACTGTTTACACTGGCGATCAACACGTAGCTTCCAACCGGTAATGCGTCAATTTTTAATTCGGTAGCATGTTGCTGGTAATCCCTGGTATCGGGTAAAGACTGGCTGTATGATCTTATAGCCGGAAATTGCAGCAGTTTTTTCAGTAAAGCATCTCCATATGTATTGGCGCTAATGGCAACCCTTGTTTTTTCATCCAGTTTTATCAGGCGAAAATGCAATTGTGTAAAATTACGCCAGTTAAGCAGCGTACGGAAGGGTTGACCTGGGATGTTTACTTTTTCTATTTTCATGTCCAGGTCAATACGGGTGATCTGGTGAATAAGGTTCTGGCAATTCACTTTGCCTTCGCTGCTGTCTTTTTGCATGATGACCTTATCACAAATGTTTTTCGCTTTTACGTAGGCATAACGGTTAGTATCGTTTTTCAACGCATCATATTCTCCGGCCTGGCCGGCATTCCATTGGGCAAGGTAGTACCAGGCCTGGGTTGCGGCAGGGATATAGCCATATCTATTACCGATCTGTTCAAGAGCCTTTACATACAAGGCTTCTTTATTTTCAGCGGTGGTATTGTTGTACACATACACCACTCTTGCTATATCTACATCAATAAAAGCATCGGGAATTGAATCGCCGGCATGTAACTGCAACAGCCGCTGGTACAGTTGCAGGGCTTTGAACTGCCGCGAAAGGCTGTCGGTGGTACTGAACCGGTGGTGCATGAACTGATTTGCATTGGCAAACGCGATTGCATCATTTATTTCAAAAGCATCGGCTGGTTTCACGATATTCCGTTCGTTGTTTTGGAAATAATAGAGCGCGCGGTGCGCCAGCAGATCGAACAGGGTAGGGCCTAGGCTGCGTACATTGCCTTTTGTGATGATAGCATCGAACGGTTCGGGTTTTGTTTGCTGAAGCAGTTTTTCATTGCTGAGGGAGGCCAGGTATAATTCACCGATCTTTTTGTGCAGTTCTTCTGCGCCCCAGGTTGACAGATCATCTTTTTTGAAATTGACTATTTGGGTGCGGTTATACAACCTATAGCGGTTTTCCTGCAACCACAGCAGGTAATTGTAAGCAGTTATGCTTTGTAACAACGCTTTTGCAGGTTCTTTTGCAATGGCCGTTTCTGCTTCCAGTTGCAGGATGTTCTTCTTAAGCGCATCTTTGCTGTTCTTCTGTAGATCGGCCTGGTATAAAAGGGCTTTTATTACCTGAACTTCGTTGCCTTCTTTTTTAGCCAGCGAATAAATGGTTTTCACTGTTTTCAGGGCCGATTGGGTGAGGCCCCCCTTAAGAATAAAGCTGTCTACCCGTTTCCACTCTTTCTCATATATTTTCAGCTTCTGTTGTGCGGTTGTAACCAGGGTAAGCAGGATCGCAGACCCCGCTAATAATGATCTCCCAATTATCATTAGGTCAGGTTTTAAGGTGTTATTAATTAGAGCTGAGATAGAATTCGGTGTATTAACTTCAATAAACGATGCAATATGCCGAATATTTGCACATAAAAAGTTAAAGCGCGTGTGGGTGGCTGTCAGAGGTAGATTGGGCTCAGGACAGGTTCCCCCGGTAGCAATAAAAAACCCTTGCAGGTTACCTGCAAGGGTTTTTTAATATGTGAAAGTAATTTATTACTTCTTAAGGACCTTAGCGATCGTAACGCCGATATCGGCAGGGCTCGATACTACGGTGATACCGCATTCCTGCATGATCTTCATTTTAGCAGCGGCTGTATCTTCTGCACCGCCAACGATAGCACCGGCATGACCCATACGGCGTCCGGGAGGAGCTGTTTGACCGGCAATAAAACCAACTACAGGTTTTTTACCATTTTCTTTATACCAGCGGGCAGCTTCGGCTTCCATTCCACCGCCAATTTCACCGATCATTACCACAGCTTCAGTTTCAGGATCGTTCATAAACATTTCCAGGGCTTCGCGGGTAGTAGTTCCAATAATGGGGTCACCACCGATACCAACGGCTGTAGAAACACCTAAACCGGCTTTGGCAACCTGGTCAGAAGCTTCATAAGTGAGGGTACCTGATTTAGATACGATCCCGATCTTACCTTTTTTGAAAACGAAACCAGGCATGATACCAACTTTGCATTCGCCGGCTGTGATCACACCAGGGCAGTTAGGCCCGATAAGGCGCGATTTTGTTCCCTGCAGGTACAATTTGGCTTTTACCATGTCCTGTACCGGAATACCTTCAGTGATACATACTATCAGCTCAATACCTGCATTGGCAGCTTCCATGATAGCATCAGCGGCAAAAGCCGGTGGTACAAATATGATAGACACATTGGCCCCGGTTTCCTTTACTGCTTCCGCTACGGTATTAAATACCGGCCTGTCCAAATGCAATGTGCCTCCTTTGTTTGGTGTAACGCCACCTACTACATTGGTACCATATTCTATCATTTGGGTAGCATGAAAGGTACCTTCTGTGCCGGTAAAGCCCTGCACCAGGATCTTTGATTGTTTGTTTACTAAAATACTCATCAGCGGAATTTTTAATACCGACTTTTATCGGGTGTGCAAAAATAGGGGATAATGGCCAATGTGCCAATGTGCTGATTTGCTAATGCGTCAATTAAAGTTACGGTAACGTTCCCGGAGAGGCGAGTGGCTGGTGGGAAACCTCCTGTGCGCGCGTCAATCATGAATGGTGAGGGCTCGCTACGCTCGCAATCGTAATTCTACCTGTGTTTACACATACGCTTCGGCAAGATGCGGATGTTGGACGAGTCGGTAATAAGACCCGGCGACTGGTAACCGGTATCTGGTAACCCCGCAAAACGGGGCAAACTCTGAAACTGTTTTTGCTTGCAGCCTGATGCGTGAGGCCTGCAGCTTTTTTACTCCCCCTTCAGGGGGCTGGGGGGATTCATTAATTTATCCATATCCCGGTTCTCATCAATTTTACCGGTTTGTTCCAGCATACGCATGTCCTTGGCGTCTTTTAAGAACTCGGAAGCAAAAATAAATTCGTTCAGGCGCTCATTTTTGTTAAAGATGATCTCTTTGTTACTGCCTTCCCATTCTTTTTTACCCTGGTACATAAAGATGATATGATCGCCAATTTCCATTACGCTGTTCATATCGTGGGTGTTCACCACCGTTGTGATGTTGTATTCTGTAGTAATTTCTTTAACCAGTTTATCGATAACCAGCGAGGTTTGCGGATCGAGGCCCGA
>CBIHPC010000227.1:0-10051 GCA_966211305.1 uncultured Niastella sp. | reverse complement strand
CCTGAAAAACCGTAGGTAAGAACAAAACCCTTGCAGTTCCCAACCTAAGCCCGTTTATAATCCGAAACCCACAGAAAAGCGGAACGCTTAACGCCAAACGCTGAAGGCCAGATTCCGAATTTCGAACTGTTTGAATTTATTCAGGAAACTCAAATTTCGAAAACCAGCGTTCAGCCTTAAGCGTTCAGCGTTTTTAACCATCCAATGAAAGATCAGTAAAAACCCGCCTTTTGGAAACCCACCAAAAGACATTGTCCTCCCGACCAGTCGGGAGGATTTTTTTATTTATAAAGGCTTTTAAAGTATTGATTTGGGATCGTTGGAAGGATGCACTTTTATCTGCATCATGGTGGCTATGGAACGCGCCCGTTGTTTTATCAGTTCGGCCTTATCGCCTTCGAACAGCTCATCAACCGTAGCCAGGAACAGCTTCAGCCATTGTTCAAAATGGCCCGCCGTCAGCGGCGATTTCTGATGCAACTGCACATGGGCCGCCATGGGGTTGCCCTTGAAGCTTCCGGTCTGGAACAGGATATTCTCCCAAAAATCGTACATGCGCGGTAAATGAAGCTCCCAGTTCACCCGGGCAACATCGTTGAACAGGTACCCTATCGTTGCATCGGCCCTTACTTTGGTGTAAAACGTATCAACAAGCAATTGTATGTCTGTCCGGTTGGCAATATCCATTTTCATAAGTCTTTTCTATTAAATTTTCTAACCGACCACCAAAGGGGCAGCAAAGCCCAGGCGATCATGATCAACACCGTAGCCATCATACCCCATTGACTGCCAAAGAAATCACTGAAGATGGCACTGGTGGCGCCCATCAAAGCCGAAATATCGAGTTTTAACAGGATGAGGATGCGCGCCAGGTCTACAGGATTTAAACAACTGAACACTACCATTGGTTTTTCCATGGGGTAATCCATAAACTGGAACAACAGGAATAACACAATACCGTCAAAAATAAGGGTAAAATAGAACCATAATAAAATCGCAACACCAATTCCTTTTGCCTTATCCCTTGTCAGCACCGATGCCAGCAGGGCAATGGCTACAAATACAATGGTTAACAACAATCCCATGGCGGTCAACATAAGCCCAACATCGGTTGGTGCATATATAAGCACCGGCACCCCGCAGCCCACCAGAAAAGCCACGCACATAGAAGCAGCCAGCCCCGTAAAAATGCTCAGCCAGATGTTTACCCGCCGCAATGGCTGCGATACCAGCAGTTCGATGAATTCGGCGGCATTATACACGTAAATAGTTGAAAACACGATACTTACCAGCGGCACAATGATCAACACCAGGTTTAGCAGGCTCAAAATGCCTTTGGATGGATTGTCTTCGAGGTTGAATACGCTGAATGAGATCACTGCGAGGAACAGCGTAAAGGCAATGATGATCCTGTTGCGTAAGAGGTCGAGCAATACGTATTTGATGATCTTTTTCATTGTTGATTGTTTTAAACATGTAATTCGCTGTCGTGAATCGTGAATGGCCCCGCGATTGTTCAGACTTTTTTTAAGACCTTGCGGCACCAACACTCAAGCCGGTTGCCGATCAGTTCCTGCTACTCATTACATGCGCAATGGCGCGTGATAGTTTCTTTTCGCCCGTATCTTCCTGCAACTGGCCCAGCGATTTATGAAAACGCAGTTTGCCTTCTTCCATATAAATCACTTCAGTGACTATTTCATCGAGATCGCTCAGGATATGCGAGGTGATCATCACCAGTTTGCCCTGCTGTTTTTCCTTCATGATCTTTTCTTTCAGGATCTCGGTAGATAAGGGATCGAGACCGGCCGTTGGCTCATCGAGGATCAGCACATCGGGATTGAAAAGAAAAGCCAGCGAGGCGCTTACCTTTTGCCGTGTTCCGCCCGATAAAGTGCCCATTCTTTTATGCATCATGCCATCGAGCCTGAATGAATGGATCAGTTCTTCATCGAGCTCACCAGCCGATCGTTTGCGAATGTCTTTCATCATATCGAGCACCTGCGCAATGGTCATATTTTCGGGGTAACGGCCAATTTGCGGCATGTAGCCGATGGCCGAACGATACTGCCAGTTATGGGCAATGTTCTGTTTGTTGAAGGTGATGAAGCCGCTATCGGGCACCACCATGCCAAGCAGGCATTTGATGAAAGTTGTTTTGCCCGAACCGTTGGGACCTATCAGCGAGATCGTTTGTCCTTTATTGCAGGTTACACTCACGTTATCGAGCGCGGTGAGTTTTGAGAATTTTTTCGTAACGTTTGTTGCTATGATCATATATGAAAAGTTACAGTTACAAGCCTGCCTGCCGGCAGGCGTTGCAGGTTACAGGGCTCGCGGCCAGGTTTTTCCTGTAACCCGAAACCTGTAACCTGGAACGGTATTATTTAAATGCCTTCATCCGCGGCTGGTCGTCTTTCAGATTCTCGGGAATAAAACCGGGAATTGTTTTCTCGGCCTTATCGAGCAAACTGGTTATAAAACTGCGGAACAACATCATGGTGACCGGGTTGCGCTCGGCTATCATGGCGTATACACTTACCGGGCGATACGGCACATCGCCTACTCCATCGCGGTTAAGATCATAACCCTCGTATTTATCCCAGTAATTGCTGTTAAAGCTGTTCAATACCAACGAGCCATTAGTTGCCACGTCAAAACTGTTTCCCAGGAAATTGTTCTGTGTTACGGTATTATCGCTGCAACTGGCCTGGATCTTCAACGCCCAGCCGTTATTGTCAAACACATTCTTAGCTACTTTTATACGGTTGGTGCCTTCCATATAAATACCTGTGGTATTGCGCACAAACCGGTTATGTTCTATCCGGCTGTCGGAAATTTCTTTTAACAAAATGCCATAGGCCGCGCTGCCCCAGTTTTCGATAAATGTGTTTTGCAGCATGATAACGCCTTTGGAAAACATGACGGCCACACCGGCGCCATTATCTTTGAACTGGTTGCCTACATAGGCATCGTCATTGGAGAACATAAAATGTAACCCGTACCGAACGTTGCCGGTACTGGTATTGTTCTTTATTACGGAATTGGTAACGAATTCGAAGTAAATACCATCGCGGTGACCGGTAATGGTATTGTTCAGTATCTGCATGCTATCGCTCTTCCAGCAATGAATGCCGTTGGCTGAATTAATTTCATTGATGGCATTCGAGCGCAGCTCATTGCCCGAAATGGTACAACCGGTTGCATGCTGGCTGTAAATACCAAAGAAATTATCATCGAACCTGTTGTTGCGAATGGTTACGTTGCGGCTGTTGACAATGCGAATAGCCGCAATATCATTATATCCTGAATAACCGCTGTGCTGTACGGCAAAACCTTCCACTACCACGCGGCTGCTTTTAATGATCATGATCTCATGCTTCTTCTGCCCGTCGATCACGGGGTACCCGATGCCTTTTAGGTAAAGCGGTTTATTTACAATAATGGTGGGTTCCCTGTAAACACCCCGTTCTACCATGACCGTGTCGCCCGGCATTGCGTTGTTAATGGCCTCCTGAAGCGTTTGCAACGGTCCTGCCGGACGAACGATCCATGTTTTGGCATTCGCCGTAATTGTTAATACAACAAGGCTTATGGCCAGGCAGAGGTTTTTCATATGATCATTGATTGATTTCATTCCATTGTACATTTTTTCCGTTCACCTGTTGTTTACATTGTTCCCTGGCTGCTTCGGTGGCAAAGGCGGCAATGTTACTTCCCATGGGGCTGTGCAGCTCACCGCTGGTCAACAGGAAACCGGTTTGCGCCTGTACAAATTTTGTTGGGGTACCATAATCAAGCAGGTAAACTCCTGCAACATTGGTTTTTACTGAATGGTCGGATCTTAAAAACGAGGATATGCAGTGTATGTCATCAAACCTGTACACTTTTCCCTTTCCGGTGATGACCTCACCGCCGAACCGCTGATCTAAAATGGTCATTTTACAAAAGTCACAGGCATCCTTTCCAAACTGAATGGGTTGCGGACCGGTGCTGCAACTGCTGGCAAATACCATTATAAAGATGGCAGCGGTGGTCAATGTCGTCCTAACATTGGTAAACGAAACTTTTTTTCTTCTGCGTAATTCAAACCATGCGATCAATACCATTATAACGCCTGCGCCGGTAAAGATCCAGCCCCCGGTAGCGGGCACTGACCATGCGCCGAAGTTCAGGAGTTGTTTATAACCGATCAACGGCGGCTGGTACGACATACCGGGCACCTGTATAGGCGCGGAAGGGTCAAGGTTATGTCCGTAATCATATTCCCAGCGATAAAAATCTATCAGCGCCACCACGGCAAACAACAGGTAACCTGCCGCCCAGGTAATAAAGACCCACCTGCGGTTCAGGAGCGCTGCCACTAACCCGATCAACACAAAGGCGCCGATTATATAAGGCAGAACAGTAAATTCAACGAAGTCTTTTTCATGCAGGGTACGCATGCCTATATAATGGTTCAACCCGTTCACTACTTCTACATCTCCGCCCAGTTTACTGGCAAAGATCTTCAGTTCAAGACCTTCGGGATATTGCGGGGCCGACAATTCGATACGCCAGATGGGCAAAAACAATACTCCGATCAGCGACAAAGCGCATATAACCGTTATAATTCTTGACGTAATGGATAACCTGTTGTTCATAAAATTCGCTTGATCAACCGTGCCACGGATTGGAACCGTGACACGGTTAGTTATTACTTCGCAGCTTCTGCATCATTTGTTTTGCCCAAACTAAAACTTAAGGGCACATTATTACCGGGGGCCGATACCCTTATATATCCGCTCATTTCCTGGTGCAATGCACTACAGAAGTCGGTACAATAAAAAGGATACACACCTGGTTTTTCGGGTACCCATTTCAGGGTTTGCGTTTCACCCGGCATGATCAGCAGTTCGGCATTGTTGGCGCCTTTTACCGCAAAACCGTGTGGAATATCCCAGTCCTGCTCGAGATTGGTGACGTGGAAGTATACTTCATCGCCTACCTTAACGCCTTCGATATTATCGGGGGCAAAGTGGCTGCGGATAGAAGTAGCGTATACATGCACCTTATTGCCTTCCCGCACGACCTTCGCTTCTTTTTCGCCTTTGGTTACATAGGCATTGTCATTCTCCTCGATCTTGTACAGTTTCGTTGAGTTCTTCGACACCAGGTCGGCCGCAATAGCCTGCGCATAGTGTGGTTCGCCAATGGTTGGAAAGTCGAGGATCAGCTGCATTTTATCGCCGGTGATATCGAACAGTTGCGCACTTTGCGCCAGTTCGGGACCTGTGGGCAGATACCGGTCTTTCGTGATCTTGTTATAGGCAATTACATATTTGGCATTCGGTTTACGGCTATCGCCGCCGGGTATGCACAGGTGACCGATTGAATAATAGGTAGGCACCCGGTCAAGCACTTTCAGATCTTTGATATTCCATTTCACGATCTCGGAAGAAACAAAGAAAGAAGTATAGGCATTTCCTTTACCGTCAAACTCGGTATGCAAGGGGCCTAAACCCGGTTTCTGTACTTCGCCATAAAGCGCAGCTTCATATTTGATCACCGGTATGCCTTCAAATTCGCCGTCATAGGCTTTATCGGCAATGGCCTTTTGAATTTTTGTATAGGAGAATACAGGTACCAGGGCAGCCAGTTTACCACTGCCTACTATATACTCACCGCTGGGGTCAACATCGCAACCATGCGGTGATTTGGGACATGGAATGAAATAACAGATATCTTTCAGCACGGCCGGATCGAGCACGGTCACTTCGTTCAGCATCTCTGATCTGGTCATATGTGCTCTTTCGTCATAACGGCTGCGGCTGTACTTTACCTTCTTCTTTATACCTTTGCCGGCTTTCAGGTACTCTTCCGCTTTCTTCCAGTTAACCGCCAAAATGAAGTCTTTATCGCGCTGTGAAGCGTTTACTTCAAGCAGGGTATTGGCCTGTTCAGAATTATAGCAACTAAAGAAGAACCAGCCATGGCTGGGGCCTTTACCGGCATGGCTCAGGTCGAAGTTCACACCCGGGGTTTGCAGTTGGAAGGCGATATCCATATTTCCGGTGCCTTTATCAACGCTGATAAAGCTGAGCGAGCCTTTGAAGTTCTGTTTGTAGGAACTGATGGGCACATCCTGGTTTTCGCCTACCGGCACGCTGAACCGGGTACCGGCCACTACGTATTCGGTGTTCTCTGTAATGAAGGGCGAAGAGTGGTTACCCGCACTGTTGGGTAATTCAATGATCTCGGCAGTACGGAAAGTTTTGAGGTCAATACGTGCAACACGGGGAGTATTGTTGGCATTGGCAAACACCCAGCGGCCGTCCACTTCACCATTGGTTTGTGACAGTTCGGTATGGTGCAGGTCGTCCCAGGGAACAAAACCATGCGAGGTGTTCAACATGCCTTTGCTGTTCTCGCTGTAACCATAACCTTTTTCGGGGTCTACTGAAAATACCGGGATAACGCGCAATAAGCGGCCGGAAGGCAATCCGTATACGGAAAGTTGTCCGCTAAAACCGCCAGAAACAAAATTGTAAAATTCATCGTACTTACCGGGCGCCACATACGCTTTGGCAGCGGCATCTCCGCTCACAGCCGTAGCCGCGTTATTGGGTTTACAGGCGGGAAGCCAGCAAGCCGCGGCAACGGTTAAAAGGAGGAATGTCTGATTGAAGGGTTTCATATGCTAGTTTATTAGGAGAGTGTTTTATTTATTAAACTTTTATCTGCCTACCATAATCACATTATCGAATTATCACATTATCACATTACTTCACGCCATCATTCTGCCGCATGAATTCATACACGCTACGCGCTTCTTCATCGCTAAGGTTCTGGTTGGGCATACGCACCAGGCATAATTCAAGCATGGCCTGCGCCTTGGCGTCTTTCTCCAGCATTTCATCAACATTGGTGATGAAGTTCAGGATCCACTCGGGTTTGTGACGCCTGGTAACATCTTTCCAGCCGGGCCCTACGAGCTTTTCATCGCTTAACTTGTGACAGGATGCACATTTGACATCATATACTTTCAATCCCGCTTCGGCCATTGGTTTATCGAGGGTTGCGCTAACGGCCACATCTTTAAACTTTCCGGCGCCTCTTTCAGGATCATAAGCAGGATTCGCTGATTCCGTTTTCTCCGGCGCTGATGAAGCGGGTGTTTCCTGTTTAGATGCATTACCTGAGCAGGCATATAAGCCAACAGCCGCGCTCAGTATTAAGATCATTTTTTTCATACCAGGTGATTTATTTGATTGTATTACAACACAAGATTACGCTGCCGTGGAAGGGGCCTTTATGATTGAAGTCATAAACGCGGTTCAGGAATTGAAAACCCGCTGTATGCACCATTGGCACATGACGATCATCATACAGACTGAAGGCGACAAAAGCAAGTGTGACATTGGGTTTCATAAGATCCATCACCATCGTTCCGGCATACGGCAAACGGGCGACCTGATTTAAATCATACCTGCTGCTGTACAAGATCATGTGCATACCTGAACACCCGGGTTAGTTTTGATACAATTAATTAACCATCTATGATGATCGATATCGACCTGCTGCTCACCTGGGGCGCTACATATAAGAAAGTACAACATGATGAAATCATTTTTCATGAAGGCAGCTGCGCCAATTTTTACTACCAGGTGGTAAGCGGTTCGGTACGATGGGTAAGTATAAATGAAGAAGGCCGCGAGTTCATTCAATTAATGGTTGAAAAAGGCGAGAGCTTCGGCGAGCTGCCCCTGTTCGATGACGGCTGTTACGCGGCCACAGCTATTGCAGAAGAAGATACCGTCATCATCAGGTTGCATAAAAGCAACTTCCTGCAGCTGCTTAAAGATAACACCGACATTCATTTCGCCTTTACCAGGCTGCTGACCGAACGCATGCGGTTCAAATTCCTCACCATTCGCGAGCTGGCGTATTATAGTCCCGAACACCGCATCCGCACTTTGCTGAATTATTTCAGGAAGCACCATAAACATACCTGCCCGGTTTGCCATCAGATAAAACTTACGAGGCAACAAATAGCCGATATGACCGGCCTGCGGGTTGAAACAGTTATCAGGGCCATGCGGCACCTGCACGACAAAGGTGAACTGGTGATAGAAAAGGGAAAGGTGTATAGCGCCGGAGAAATGAAAAATTAAAAATGAAGAACAGTGAAATGAAAAAGGAAATACAGTATATCTAATGTAGAATATCCAATGTAAAATGTAAAGGTTGAAAACAGAACGGAGAATTGTAAATTGCCTTTTACCTCGTTGCCTTTATGCCTTTAAACCTTTCTTCAACAACAACATCGATCCACATAATGCATGGGAATGATAATTGCAGCCTTACTGCGGCAAGCACTGTTAAAAGAAGATTGACCCCTTCCCATTACATTATTAATTCGATAAAAAATATTTCTATGGCTGTTCAAACCAATGCAGGCTCACAAACAACACCCCGTTCTTCGGTTATGCCCCATTCAAAACTGCATCAGTTCTTTATGCAACAACTACAGGATGTGTACTGGGCCGAAAAGAAGCTGGTAAAAACATTACCCAAATTGTCCGATGCTGCAACCTCTTCCCGCCTAAAGCAAGCCTTTAACGATCATCTTGAACAAACCATCAACCATGTTACGCGGCTTGAAAATATCTTTCGTCTTTTCGGTGAAGAGCCCAAAGCATTGAAATGCCCGGCCATGGCAGGAATTGTGGATGAGGGAGCCGATATTATCGATGAAACAGATGATGGAAGTGCACAACGCGATGTAGGTTTGATCTTCGCAGCTCAGAAAGCGGAGCATTATGAAATAGCCACTTACGGTGGACTGGTAACGTTAGCCCGCACCATGGGCCATGACGATGCGGCCGAACTGCTCGATCAAACGCTGGCTGAAGAAAAAGTGAGCGACAGCTTACTTACCCGGATTGCAGAAGAGGACGCCAATGTGAAAGCATGTAATGAAAAATACGGGGAATAGGCTGAATGCCAACCGCTTAACACCTATGGCCAATACGCCTTAACTCAATACGTTCGTTTCAATAAAAGTTGTTCGCACACTAAATTGCGCACAGCTTTTATTATTTAGCAACACCTGTTATCGCCGTTTATTCGCCTTCTGTTTTCCGCCCTGGCCTTAAGCCTTCTTAAGCGTTTCGCGTTTTGCGTTAAGGGAATTATAAATAATGGTTTTATGCCATACTAAGGGTCAATAAGTATTTGCTCTTAATAATATCCACAGTTGAAATTCGTTTGTCATTCTGAGCGTTAATATTACGTATCAATAAAGAGGCTGAGTGATGAAACTTAAACCATCTGATCAATTAACCAATGCCCAGGTAAAAACCGGGTTGCATTTGATATTAAAGGATGGCCTTGCTACCGAGACCATAAACACACTTACAGCCGGTACCTTTCTGGTTGCCATCGCCTTATACATGGGCGCCTCGAACGTACAGATCGGAGTGCTGGCAGCGCTCCCTACGTTAACCAATATATTTCAGCTGGTATCGGTATGGCTGGTGCAACGGTTCAATAACCGCCGCGCCATAACAGTAACCGGCGCTATTTGCGCCCGCGTTCCTTTATTATTGATCGGTACCCTGCCTTTATTGTTTTCCAATACGGCCAGTGTTTCAGCCCTCATATTTTTATTGTCGTTCCAGTACCTGTTTGCCTCCATTGCCGGCGGCAGCTGGAATTCCTGGATGCGCGATCTTATTCCACAACAAATACTGGGCAGCTACTTCTCACACCGCAGCCGCCTGATGCAAATATTGAATGTTACGCTTAGCCTGTTCATTGCCATGAGCATAGATCACATAAAGGAAAATTATCCCGCCCATGAGATCACAGCTTATGCGTGCATGTTCATTATCAGCGGTATAGCCGGTATGTGGGGCGCATATGCACTTGCGCGCACACCCGAACCAAAATCAAAACCTATTAACGATAATATCGTTAAGCTCTTCAGCAAACCGCTCACAGTGCCCAATTTCAGAAAGCTGCTGGTGTTCAACTCCTGCTGGATCTTTGCGTTCAACCTGGTTACGCC
>CBIHPC010000226.1:0-10115 GCA_966211305.1 uncultured Niastella sp. | reverse complement strand
GGTTCGCTTTGAACTGCGCTTCCGTGGTATAACTTTTCTTTGTTTTTACTTCGTCATTATGACCAAACTGAACAAACACGTAATCGCCTTCCTGCATGTTGGCCACCACCGGCGCCCAGCGATTTTCTTCCATGAATGTTCTTGTGCTGCGGCCATTCTGCGCGCGGTTATCAACCGTTACGGTAGAATCGAAAAAATAAACAAAGGGCATGCCCCAGCCATTTTCAGGATACGTACGCTCCGCTTTTTTCGACATGGTTGAATCGCCTATAAGCCACACCGTGATCATCTTTCTGGGTGGCAGGGCGAATGCTGCCAGTATCATTGACCCTATGAATAATATCCTGTTCATTAGTTCTTGTTTATAACTTGTCAACTGCCTGCTGTCGTGAAATGTGAAACGGCAAACCTGAAAGGAAACCCGGATTTTCGGTCTTTACTACAACCGGCCAGCTCACGAATCGTGAATCGGCATAACTTGTTAACCCGGTTAACTCGTCAGCTTTCCCTTATCACCTGCATCAACGCTCTCAACCTTATCAACGTCATCACCTATTTACCCAACCCATTCACATACACTTCAATATTTGTATACTGTTTATCTAACGTAAAACCGGCTGCATCAGCCGCATCGGCAGGGTTTAATTTATGAGCCGTTTCCCATTCATCGGGCATTCCGTCCTGGTCTTTATCGGGTAATGCCGGGGTTGCATTCAAAACCGGCCAGGCATTTACGGTAGCTTCGTATGGTGTACCATGCGGGTAGCCACCCTGCACATCTATAAAACGGCCTTTCCGGTGTTTTACGTCATCGATGATACGTTCGTCGAGCGTATCGCGTTTGGGTAAACTGCAACCCACCTTTTTCAAGACCAGTTCAAAGGCTTCTTTGGCCGGCTGGGTGGTTACCGGTACAGTTGAAAATGGCGCCGTTGCTTTTGCCTGTGCGGGGTCATCAACGTTTTTACCACCCATGCGTACACCCTGCCAGTTGTTGCTGCTTACCTCCTGCGATCCATCGACATAGTTTCCATCTACAAACCATTTTCCATATGCGATCTTTGGCGGTTTGCTCCAGGGGTTCACTACCTGGTACTTTACATTTTTCTTTGTTTCCGGTCCGCAGCGATAATAATTGTTCACGATATTATAGTTACCGCCTTCGCCGGCATAGGCATTGTTGCCGCCCCAGTTATAGATGACGTTGTTCCTGAAATCGACATTTTCCTCGGAAATATTTCTAATGCCATCGAAGCGCGGGTTGCGGCTGTTGCAATGCGCAAAAAGATTATGATGGGCCGAGGTATGTTTACCACCCCATATGCCGCCATAGCCATGGCGCTCAAAATCCTTATCGCCTGTTTCAAAATGATAACTGTAGTTCAATGGCTCAGCGATCAGGTTCCATTGTAAAGTGGTGCTATCGCCATTGTAAACGGAGAATGCTTCATCGGTACTCCAGCTCATGGAGCAATGATCGATGATTATGTTCTTACGGCGACTGCCGCCAAATGCGTCGTCACCGCCACCGCCATCGACCATACCTTTGTTTTGATTTTTATCGCCCATGCGAAAGCGCAGGTAGCGAACGATGATATTGTCTCCGCTTAAACTTACAGGATGATCGGCCAGGCAAATACCATCGCCGGGCGCTGTTTGCCCGGCAATGGTAACATTACCCTTTATTTCAAGTTTTGATTGTAAATGAATGGTGCCCGATACGGCGAATACAATTATACGCGGCCCTTTTGCCTGAACAGCTTTTCTTAAACTACCCGGGCCATCGTCGTTCAGGTTATTCACGACTATCACCCTGCCTCCCCGCCCGCCCGTTGTATACTGGCCAAATCCTTCAGCGCCGGGAAAGGCAATGGGTTGGGCAATTGATGAAAACAATACAAACAGTAAGGATATTGTTAAAAAGATATAGTGCATTCCTTTCTTCATAATGTGTCGATGCGGCTTCAATTAAACCGCGTTTTTATTGCATCTGCAGCTTCGCTTACAGTTAAAACGCCCAGCGGGGGTCGCCCACCGGACCACCTGAACTGCTGCTTGTTCTTAATTCAGAACCGCCAGGGAGGGTAAAATCACTGCTTGTTCCGGTCCACCCTGCGTCGATCGTTTTATTATTTTGCATCGTTACAATAGCGGGAAATGTAGCCGCCACTGCAGGGGAAGCGCCATTGGTAAGGTTAAAGGTATTGCAATAAGACATATTTGCGGTTGCCGCGGTTGCACGCACAAGGGCTGTTCCACTGGTTAATCCCGGCATAGGGGTATTACCGATTATGCTATTGCTGATGGTTAGGGTAACGGGGTTGGCATTGGCATCAACAAAGAAATTGTTTCTGGCATCACGGCCAAAACTATTGATGGTGCATTGATCTATTAAGATAGTCGGCGGTACAGCCACAGTTATATTCGTGCTCCACCCGATAAAAGCGCGGCCCAGGTTGTACAGCGTGGAATTGGTAAATTCAAGTTTTTCAAATTGCAGCTTTTCCATGGTAAAGAACGTGTAGGCATTCAGTGATTTACAATCGTAAAGTTTACAATTGTTAAATTTCATGGCACCGATCTTATGACTGTTATTGCTGGCCCTGTTGCCTCTCAAAAGACAATTCCCCATGTCATGAACATAACAGTTTTCAACTATTATATCGGTGAAAGTAGCCGCTTCCGAATCACTGTTTAACCCTGTAAGATTTAGAAAGTACAGCGCCTGGGAAGCCGTGGCATTGGCAGCCGCGCCGTCGAACTCAATACCTTTCAAAGTAATGCCGGCGCCGGTTCCTTTAAGTGTAATTTCCCGGTAGTTGACCTTTGTATCTGTCGGGTTACCTGAAACCGATTGAATTGTAATTGTTTTTTGCAAAATAATTAAATTAACAAAAGCGCCGGTCCCATCTACACAATTATACGTGCCCGGGTCAAGGCCAATTACATCGCCGTTTGCAGCATTATTTACAGCCGCCACCAAATCGTCTGCAGGGGTTAAAACCACTGTAAATATGCTTGGAGCGGGAGTAACGAAATTCATTGTTCCTTTCTCCTTGGTACCGGCTAAAATTACAGCCTTGTAAGTTGTATTGGCAGTCAGTCCGGTAATTTGTTTAAATCCTGCAGCCACATCATTTGCATCCAGAGCTACATCAATCTGAGACCCGCCGGTTGGCAGGAGAACAATTTTGGTTAAACCGCTTGTAATTCTCCAACGCAGGATAACGCTTTTATCTTTGAGTTCCGCATCCAGTACCGGGAACATTATCTGTTCGCCTGTAATAGAAAAACTGCCGCTGTATACCCATTTAGAATCAGAAATATTGTCAATTGCGTTGGCTTTTACGCGGGCAAAATATTTTTGTTTGATCTCCAGGTTATCATCTGTTACCGATAAGCGGGTTGAATCAACCACAACAGAATAATCGATCCCGGATTGAAAGAGCGAATCTTTGGATATTTCTACTGTATACTGAACGCCTTTACCCGCGGTATAAAGCGATGCAGGCCATTCCAGCTTTACAGCGGTTTCACCCGATGCAGCGGTGATTTTGGCAGGCTTGAAAAATCTGTCGGGTTCAAAAACGTCTTCTACATCTTTCTTACACGACACATTCAATATAATAAGCGACTGAAGCAGTAGTAATCCTTTTATAATTGTATTTATAGCTTTCATATGTGTAATAAGTTAGAGATCCGTAATGCAATCATTAATACCCATAATCCTGAGAAAGATTAAAATTCTGATTCAGAATGCCGGTAAATAAGGGAAATAACTCCCTGCTGTTCTCCTTGAATGCCAGTGCAAATCCCTGCCTTGACCCGGTTATGTATTCTTCTGTAACAGCCGCTCTCCAGTTTTTCTTTAAATGGCCTGCCGGGGTTGAAGTAGTTTGATCAGGCTCAAACATTACGTTGGATACTTCTCCCCCATGCAGGTTAAAATCAGCTATTTCGTTAGGGATAGTTCCGTTCTTCAGCTTATTGGCAATCGTATAAATGTATTGGGGTACATTGGCATAACGGCCGGTTCCGGTCATAAATTCTCTCAATTTAGTCCTGGTTTCGGTTATTGTTGAAGCCAGCAGGTTCCAGCGAATAAGATCATATTTACGAATTCCTTCACCGCCGAATTCAAGCAAACGCTCCTTTGCAAGTGCATTAAAAAAACCTGCTTTATCTGTAGGTGTTGTACCCATTCTGCTTTCATAACCTGTATAAGCCCTTTTTCGTACCGCCTCATATGCGCTGATGGCCTGGGCAGATGGTCCGTTATTCAATTCATTATCTGCTTCGGCAAACATCAATAAAACATCGGCGTATCGTAAAATCGGCCAGTTGATCCCCAGCGTTTGGTTGGTGCCGTTTATGCTTGTCCAGTATTTCCGGTATTTTCCGTCACGCATATCCGTAGCGCCAGTGAGTACTTTGTTATCTGTACCATCTACTTCAAAATAAGCAAGCGTTACATCACGGCGGCTATCCCCTATGGAATCGAATTCATAAAAATAAGTCGGGATCGCAATAACACCGCCATTAGCCGATCCATAGGTGGAGTTGGCATTTATCCTTATTCCATTGGCATACCCCAGTTTGCTATCGGTTCTTGCATTACCGCCGAATGCCCCCGCCTCAAATATCCATTCATGGCTGGCATCCTGCCGGTTGCTGTTATGAAGGGTTTTGAAAAGGTTTTCAAAACTCGGGTTCAGCCCATGTTTACCACTTTCCATTATTTCACGGCACTCATCGAGAGCAATTTTGTAAAAATCTTTATAATCATCTCTACGTGCCATAACCTGCGGATTACGTCTCAGCGAATATCCACCACGTGCCAATGCGATCCTTGCACGAAGCCCTTTTGCAGCCCCTTTCGTAATGCGGGTACTGAGATCATCTCCCGACTCGCCCCGCCAGGGTAAAAGTCCGGCAGCTACACTTAAATCTTCAAGCAGCACATTGTAAATCGAATCACGATCTGTTTTGGGCAGGTACAGGTTGGAAACGTCTGCTGATGGCTGCAAATGCGCCGGCACATCGCCCCAGTTGCGGATCAATTCATGGTAGAACTGTGCGCGCAACGTAAGCACTTCACCATACAACCTGCGCATAGCCGTCTTCTCTGCGGCAGTACCATTGTTGTACAGATCAGACAGCGGAATATATTTGATGCAAATATTGGCTCTTTCTATGCCTTCGTATAATTGTATGAAGGGTTTGTCTAATTCTGTGTTGTCGGGGCTTGCGCCATAACAGCTAAGACCTCTTCTGTCAAGGGGGTTATAGTCGCCCGATGTTTTAAAATCATCTGCCGCCATGGGATACAATAGCGAAATACGGCTTCCATAGCCATTGTCGCCCATTAACTTGTTATAAACCCCAATTACAGCCGACTCGGTGTATGACAAACTGGGGAATACTGCATCCTGCGAAACAGTAGAAGGGTTTTCTACATCAAGATATTTTTTACAGGATGAGCATACAATCAAACCTATAGATATTAATATAAGAAGTGCTGATTTTGAATTGCTATTTTTCATTGAGGCGATCGTTTAACGGTTAAAAAGTAACATTTATACCAGCCAGAATATAACGGCTGCGGGGATAAGCGGCATAATCGACACCGGGAGTAAGCGGGTTACCGCGGCGCGTATTCGCTTCAGGATCATATCCTGAATAACCGGTTAATGTCAACAAATTATTAACGGTGGCATACACCCTGAACTGGGAAAACACTTTACTTTTTTTCAACAACTCATCGGGCAGGGAATAACCCAGTGTCACATTGCTGATACGAAGAAACGATCCATCTTCTATGGCAAATGAATGCAGGAAGTATTGACCGGCGGGTGGGGTCCAGTATTTTGTATTTGCATTTAATTCACTCAACGCAACCGGGTCAGTAACTTTTTGGCCATTATCATCGTACCACTTCCACCTGTCGTTCATTAAAGAAAGCATATTATTGTCGCGGTATAAATACTGGGTAGTAAATTCTATTTTGTTGGCGTTATACACTTTATTGCCAACAGAAAAGTTCATAAAAATGCTGGCATCAAATCCTTTGTAACTAAACTGCTGGTTAAACCCGCCCGAGAACTTAGGTTGCGCATTTCCAAGTACGGTTCTGTCGCCGGCGCCTATCATCATATCCGTTTTATCACCCAGTTTTTTTAATTTCAGGTCGCCCGGTTGGGGATCCCTGTTTCCCAAAGCAACGTTTTTGGTGTTAGCGACATCTGCTTTTAACGTATATGCCTGGGTAGATGCATTATAGTCAAAGTCGTCTACGGTATAAAATCCGTCAGTAACATAGCCGTAAAATTGTCCTATCGGCTGCCCTACCTGAACCAGAAAATCCTGGTACGTGGCGCTTATCCAGCCGGCTTCTTCGAGATAAGAATTTTTTGGCTGGCCGGTAGGATCGAGCCCAAGGCTCACAATTTTATTTTTGTTGAAGGCCATATTAAAGCTCGCGTTCCAGTTAAAATCCCTGTTTCTCATAACTGTTCCGTTTAGCTGTATTTCCAGCCCCCTGTTTTCTGTTTTTCCTATATTTTGAAACTGTGTAGAATATCCGCTTGTTTGGGGAATATTCGCCTGCAGCAAAAGATCCCTGGTATTATTATAATACAAGTCTATTGTAGCATTCAACCGGTTTCTGAATAAAGCAATGTCTAACCCAAGATTTCGTGAAACGGTGGTTTCCCATTTAAGGCTTGCATTCGCCAGTTGTAACGCGGCGAAACCCGGCGTAACGGATTCATTAAATGCATATCCGTCATTACCCGACGCCGTAAACATTGTTTTATATAAATCGGCCCCGATCCTGTTATTTCCTGCGGTACCGATACTAAACCGCATTTTCAACTCGGAAATAAAGTCAGTTTCCTTCATAAATGCTTCATCGGAAATGCGCCAGGCGAGCGCCATGGAAGGGAAATAAGCATTGCGGTTTTCTTTTGAGAAAAGCGAGGAACCATCGCGGCGTAGTGTAAATGTTGCCATATACTTTCCATCATACGAATAGTTTGCCCGGCCAAATACCGACATCAGCCGGTTTATCCCATGCGAAGTTGTGGGAGCATCCTGTATTAAACCGGAAGGCGGCGTGGCTTTTTGAATTCCGGCAAACGCCTGATCTGGCGTAATATCTTTCGGCAGCCATTTGGTCGTAATATTCAAACTCTTCGACCTGGCCTCGTAAATCTCCTGTCCTGCCAAAACATCCAGCTGGTGTTTACCGAAACTTTTTCTATAACTGAGCGTATTGGAATTGGTTAATGAAAGCCCGTCTCCTGTAGCCATCTGAACCACCGGCATATCGGCATTCTGCCGCGCAATACCTGTTACTACACCGTTAAATGTATTTGCCTTTCTTTCTGTATTGGTAATTCCTAATACTGTTTTATAAGTGAGCCCTTTTATAATCTCATAACTGAAATATCCATTTACGATCACATCGTTCCGGTAATCGTATTTCAGTTCCTGGTTAGCCAATAATAGCGGGCTGGTCAAATTAGTAAGGTTGGCATAATTTTCATCAAATTCATCCACCTGGCTTTCCAAGCCCGGGGCAATAAAGGGCCGGAAGCGTACGGAGTTCCTCAGCCTGTTCGTTCCCTGTGTACCGGTGCTTGAAGTTCCAACCCCATCTATCCGCTGACGGCTGTACCTTGTATTTATTCCAACTTTAAACCTGTCATTCACTTTATGATCGAGCTTCAGGGTTGCCAGTGTTCTTTTAAAACCCGAATTCAGCATGATGCCTTCTTCATTGGTATGATTCAGACCAAAGTTAAAAGTGGTTGTTTTAGTTCCGCCGGTTACACCCATAACATGTGTCTGGCTGAAAGCATCGCGGCCAAAAACCTCATTCTGCCAGTCGGTAAACGGCATTTTTTTATACAACTCCAGATCTTCCCAACTTCCATAACGGTCCCTGAAAGCATCTCTGGTTTCCTGGTTCGTGTTGTAATTATATATCTGGTATTGATACTTTACATACTCGTAAGGATCCATTACAGACAGTTTGTTCACGATCTTTCTCACCCCCGCAAATCCGTTGTAGGTAACCTTGGTTTTCATTTCATGGCCGCCCTTGGTAGTGATGATTATCACCCCATTGGCTCCCCGGGCGCCATATATGGCTGTTGAAGCGGCATCTTTCAATACGTTGATCGATTCTATTTCCTGTAACGACAACACCGATAAAGCATTTTCCATTTGAATGCCATCTACGATATATAAAGGCGAATTGTCCTGCGTAATTGAACCGCCGCCACGCACACGTACCAATATATCAGCGCCTGGCCTTCCTTCAGTCGTAATTACCTGAACACCGGCCAGCCGCCCGGTAATGGCTTCGGCAGCCGAACTCAGCGGTATATCTTTCATATCCTTAGCAGCTACCGATGATACCGAACCGGTGACATTTCTGCGACTTACCGTCTGATATCCAATTACCACCACATCTTCGAGGTTTGCAGAAAGTGTTTCAAGAAGAATAGAAACCGGTTTATTTCCATCGGTAGAAAATTCTCTTACCTTGAAACCGGTTGAAGAAATTACCAGTATTACTTTTCCCGTGCCCGTAACAGGTAGTTTAAAATTCCCCGACACATCGGTTTGCGTACCCGTATTGGTGCCTTTCACAATCACGCTTACTGCAGCAAGCGGAACACCTTTTTCATCGGAAACTTTTCCGCTGATCGTTCGGGTTTGGGCAAAAAGAAATAGTGGAATAAAGAAATGAAGGACTACCAAAGTAACTCTCATATGGCTGGTCAATTTTGGGGTTTCATACTGCTTCAGGCGGCATCATTTGCCGGTTACCTGGAGTATCTGAATATTAATTGCAATCGTTTTTAACTTAATCCAATGTCAATTCTAGTGAGATATTTTTTAATTAATAAGAAACCACCGGCATTTTTCTATGCAATCGTTCCCGGCAACGATGTAGAATGTTAAACGCTTTACGCAGAACACCTCACGCGAAGCCACGCCACGCCGGCACAAGGGGCTGACCAAAAAGGAAAGAGAATCTGTAAGGGGTGCACCCCTGGCAGTGTTTTGCTCTTTTTGACTATTGAAGCGTGGCTCACCTTTGCGTAAAGAAGGTGAGCCGCTCATCGGCGGTTATGGTTATGGGTTTGCACCCGATGCCCGATAATGTTAAACTTACACTTCCCGCGCCCATAACCGGAATGGAGAAATGGCCGCGGGCATCGGTTTGAACGGTGCGCCCGCCCTTCACACTTACGGTAACATTACATGCCGGCTGTCCCTTATCGTCAGTAACCGTTCCCGAAATTTGCCGGGTTTGCGCATGAAGAATAAACGGAATGAATAATAGCGGTGTTAGTAATGGTCTGATTTACTCATATGGCGACACTTTTGGTTTAAAGCAATAGAAAGCTTAACGCTTAATACCTAACGCTACCTGACCAATTCTATAATTCACCTACTGTATTCAGGGTTCTGCTGGAAGGTTTTACCTTCTGCGTTCGCGTTTTGCATTCAGCATTCAGCATTCTGCGTTCAGCGTTCAGCGTTCCGCAACACAGCCAATACGGCTGTGGCTTATTTCATAAAATAAAACAGTACGGGTGTGTGAACAGATTTATTTTTACGCCAATACCAGGGTCGCTCTTAAATCAGTGGGTTCGGAGAATTTGCTGATAGTTACAGGATAATAACTACCGGCCGGGGAGATATTATAAGTCAGCGATCAGCCGGGTTCTATCAAAATTTTAAAGGCACGCTTAATATTCTAATCCAATTCTAACGAGATATCTTTGAATATTACGTTGTCCACGCGCCTTTTTCTGTTCAATCGTTCCCGGAGTCAATTGGCAATAGGCAATTGGCAAGGGTTAAGGGGTTTTGGGTGCTCAAACAATTTGCAAATCACTTTTTGGCAATTGGCAGGAGTTGCCGATTTTTGGAGTGCCCTAAAATTCGCAATTTTTTTCTCCTATTGTCTATTGCCTATTGCCAATTGTTTAACGGCCTTGTAGAAAAAAGACTATTTTTATCAGCATATAGCTGCCACACCGTGAAATTTGAGACTGTAACCATAAAAGATATCGCCAGGGCGTTGGGACTTTCAA
>CBIHPC010000225.1:0-10130 GCA_966211305.1 uncultured Niastella sp. | reverse complement strand
GTGGCATCGCTGTTCAACCGGTTGTTGTAGTTGTTCCGGCATGAATCGTCGCAGAATTTCTTGTCCGTGCGGCCTTTAATAGGCCGTTCGCAGGCCAGACAGTTTTTAACAGTCATTATCAAAGGTTTAAAGGCTATTGAAAGATGGAAAGTACTAAAAATAACCGTTTGTAAACGACAACAAACGTTTATATCCGAATACAAACGTTTAAAAACCGACTAGGGCTTTCCGTGGGTGGCATCTTTGTGTGGTCAATCGAACGGCGCCAGAAAGACTGAAATAAATTGATAATCTTAAAAACAAAAGTTATGTACGCAATAAGAAACAAAGTGCAGCTGATCGGGAACTTAGGTCAATATCCTGAAATACACACTACCGAAACCGGTAAAAAACTTGCCCGCTTCTCTATAGCTACCAATGATACCTATCGTAACGCAAGTGGAGCAAAAGTAACGGAAACATCCTGGCATAAAGTAATAGCCTGGGGTAAGCTGGCTGAAATAGCCGAAAAGTATTTAACAAAAGGAAAAGAAGTAGCCGTATCGGGCAAACTCGTGCACCGCAGCTACACCGATAAAAACGGTATCAAACGGTATGTTTCCGAAATAGTGCTCTCTGAATTGCTTATGCTGGGCGGAGGTTATAAACCTCCTGCTGAATCCCAGGAATGGCACAATGAAGTGATGCCTGAAAGCGAGGAACTTGAAGCATAAGTCAGCAGTCAGGGGCGGTGCGGTTTTATCTAAAAAACTTAAACCAATAACCTACAAAGCTGTTTCACTACCTGTACTGGTACAAAACTGTATCGTATGCTGCAATGATCGTCTAAAAGCATATGGTAACTGTATAACCAGGTTACTTTATCAAACCAGTGCAATTTATGCTGTAACAATTGCCTGATGACATTCACAAGCGAATTGCCATTATCCCTTATCAAACATTACTTAACCGTATCTGCTACTGAAACACTTCCCCTCCGAACGGTGTTGTAAAATTGCTCATAGTGGGCTTAAAATCCATATTCAAAATAGTACGGTTACCCGTATTAATGAAGCGTTATGCCCTGCTGTTTAGCCGTACATCTTCTCATGTTGAGCAATACTACAACCCCAATCTGCACCCTGCATAAGCATTTAGCATTAACCTGTCATCGGTTCAACCTCCGTAAGTGTTATAAATAATTTTGGTGTGTGTTTATATGTGTTGTTCATTCATGGTTTCCATATCTGTACAAGAACCGGGGCTATGGGTCTGCTTAAATAAGCATGTCAATAAACAATGTATAGTTGTATGTAAAGGATCATGTCACATAGAAAGGTATAACAGGCATAGCTTATCATAGCATTACTCCCAGGGTCCATGTTTAGTATGTTGATATGTCCCGCCGATGTCTATCGGCGGGCTATTTTTTCTTACAACATTTTCTTCATCAGCCAGTCAGTTTGCGGATCATTTCCCAGCATAAAAACATGTTCACTGAACTTTTCAAATCCCCATTTCGTATAAAACGCAATGGCCTTTGCATTCTTTTCCCATACGCCCAGCCAGATAACCGGTACATTCTTTTGCCGGGCGAGCTCAATACATCGCTCCATCAGGGCTTTGCCCACGCCCTTTCCGATACTTTTATGTACCGCATAAATACGGGCGATCTCCAATGCCTCACCGCCTTCTACCAATAACGGATTCGTGGTTTCGCGCAACCGTGCATATCCAACTGCTTCATCACCATCATATGCCAGTAAAAATGTATTACCCGTAGCGCCTACTTCCTTCATCAACTTCTCGCGGGTAAAAGTTTCGTTCATAAATTTGTCCATATCTGCCTCTGTATTATCACCGGCAAATGCATCATAAAACGTTTGCCGGCTGAGCGTTGCTATCAGTTCAGCATCTGCCGTAGTTGCTTCCTTTATTTGAATCTCATTCATAATGCAAATGTATTATTGATCTATAATCCAACACCACATTGATTTATATCATTTTTTCCTGCCATATATTCTTTGTACCTTTTCAATATCCTTTGCCTATATCCCTACTCGCTCTCTGATCCCCCTCTTCTAATTAATTAACATAAACTGCTAAAACATGAGAAAACTCTTTCTCTGCTGGCTGTTGATCCCTTGTATCGGGGTCAGCCAAACAAAAACCGTTATAAGCACTTTCAGAGCATTTCCCAAACCTGAAAAAATAGCCGAGTTCGAAAAGGCACTGGCCGCTCATGCACAAAAATTCCATACGGGTGAATGGAAATGGCGTACATACGAAGTTATTTCCGGTCCCGATGCCGGCGGCTATCATGTAACGGAGGGCCCTAACTCCTGGGCACAGATCGACGACCGAAAAGACATTAGTAAAGAACATACAACAGACTGGAATACCAACATTGCCCCCTTAACCACCGGCCAGGGCATGCAGGGTTTTTCGGTTTACCGCGAAGATCTTAGCTCCGTTCCCTTACTGGAGTTCTCTGAAAAAATGGCCATCACCCATGTCTTCCCCAAACAGGGTTATGCCGATACCATTATTGCCATTTTAAAAAAGATAAAAGTGATCTGGCAAAAAAGCAATGAACCGGTGGCTGTATACCAGGCGTCAGGTTCGGGCCCCACCCAGATCGTTCTGGTTTTCCGCTATAAAACCGGCTGGAAAGAGAGAGATCCCGATTTCCGCAAACCTTTTATGGAAAGATATAAAGCCGAATACAGCGAAAGCGGTTACAACGAATATGTTGCCGCCGTTCAACAGTTTGTGGAAAAAAGCTGGGCTGAAATGCTCTCCTACCGGGCAGACCTCAGTTCAAAATAATACCTAAAATGAACAAGCCTCCCGATATATCGGGAGGCTTGTTCATTTTTCAAAAAGTTCGTTTACATATTTTCTATCACCATGGCCGAGGCGCCGCCACCGCCATTGCAAATACCTGCCGCACCATACTTACCCTTGTTATGCTTCAACACATTGATGAGGGTAACGATGATGCGCGCCCCACTGGCCCCTAACGGATGCCCCAACGAAACCGCGCCCCCATGCACATTTACTTTTGCGGGGTCAAGTTTCATTCGTTTCGAATTCTCTATTCCCACCACCGCAAATGCTTCATTCAATTCCCAATAATCAATATCGGTCATTTTCAAACCGGCTTTTGCCACCGCTTTGGGAACCGCTATCGCAGGCGTAGTGGTAAACCAGTCCGGCGCCTGCTCAGCATCGGCATAGGAGATAATTTTTGCAATCGGCTTCAACCCAAGTTCATCAGCTTTTTCCTTACTCATCAAAACCAACGCTGCCGCCCCATCGTTCATGGTACTGGCATTGGCCGCTGTTACCGTTCCATCTTTCTGAAAAGCGGGCTTCAGCTCCGGTATCTTATCAAACTTTACATTAAAAGGCTCTTCATCTTTAAAAAATTTAATGGCATCACCCTTGCGTTGCGGAATTTCAACCGGCACCACTTCATCGGCAAATTTTCCATCGGCCCAGGCTGCCTGGCTGCGTTTATAACTTTCCATGGCAAATGCATCCTGATCGTTTCGCGAAATACCACATTCCTTTGCACAAAGCTCTGCCGCATTACCCATTGCCTGTCCGTTATACACATCGGTAAGGCCATCTTTTGCCAACCCATCAATGAGGTTGCTATTGCCGTATTTATTTCCCCACCGCATACTATCTATATAGAACGGCACATTGCTCATACTTTCCATACCACCGGCTACCACAATATCAGCATCACCCAGCGCTATGCTTTGCGCTGCCTGTGCAATGGCTTTCATACCGCTTGCACAAACTTTATTTACAGTTGTACAATTGACCTCATCGGGCAAACCGGCATATTTTGCCGCCTGGCGGGCAGGCGCCTGGCCCAGGTTGGCCTGTATAACACAACCCATCAATACATCCTGTACCTGGTTCGGCTGCAGCCCGGCCTTTTCCAGTGCAGCCTTTATGGCAATGGCACCAAGTTTGGTAGCAGTAAAATCTTTTAAACTGCCGCCAAAGCTGCCCATAGGCGTTCGAACGGCTGAAATAATATACACCTCTTTTTTGTTCATATCGTAAGTGCTGTTTTTTAAGATCAGGGTTCTGTTACGGGCAAAGATATGGCATTACTAACAATCGTTAGCCACTATTTGACGTTTACCCTTCCAAATTTTTCTATTCATCCTTGCCGAACAGTTTGCGCAGTTCGGGTTTCGCTTTCTCCAGCGGCTGCTTTTCTTTGGCCGTTAATTGTTTACCAGCCCGGTTAATGTAAAAATTCAGCATAGACATGGCCGACTGAAATGGTGTACCCTTTCTTCGTTTACTTTTTTCGGCAGACCGCTTTAACGACCGCGCGATCTTTTTAGGATCGGTTGATTTGAAAACGCCCGATTCCAGATCAAGCGCATCGCTGGTTTGCATTATTCGTTGCGACCATTTCTTTTTTGGCGCCGCCTTTTTGCCGGTCGCAGTTTTTTTGCCGGTTGTTTTTCGTGCGATGGATGTTTTTTTACGGGGAGAAGTTCTTTTTTTCGTGGTTGCGGCCCTTCCCTTCTTTTTCTTTACAACTGTTGCCATATATTTTCTCAAACGTGATGCAACGGGGATACCAATAAAAAACCCCGGTTTTACCCGGGGCTCGTGATATTTTTTTCCCATTGTACTTTCGTATCCGGCCTTCTTACATCTCTTCTAAAGAGTGTAATTGCCGGAAGGAAAAAATTATCGCTCATAATAAGTATTAAAATAACTGTGCCAGCAACATGCGTTTTTAAATTATACTGATAATCTGTCATTTGAGTAAACACAGGCTCAAACGGGCTGCCGTGTAGAAATATTTCCATAAACCCGTATCCGCTTCAACAAAACAACCGGCACCGGCTGCCGCTTCGTAGCTTTATTCAGTTAAAAACATGGAGTTTAGTAACCACAGGTTGGCACAGGTTTTTGAAATATACTATAGCTTGCAGTACCAGATTGGTATTCAACGATAGCTGATATTTCTTCATTTAAAACTTGTTTATGGAAACGAAACCTTCAGAAATGACAACCCTTACCGCAGTTTTGGAAAAATTAAGACTTCAACATAACGATAATGAATTCACGCCTAAAAATGATGGATTCATTATAACAACAAATAGTAAATTCTATAAACCCGAAGATCTGACCATTATTAAAACTTATCGTTTTGAAGGTCAGTCCGATCCCGGCGACTCCTCCATCGTATATCTCATACAGGCTCATGACGGCACAATGGGTTACAGTATGGACGCTTATGGTGCATATACTACCCATAATGAGGTTGACAACTACGATGATCTTATAAAAAGGATCCCGGTACAGGAACGTGATGAACAGGCCATTTTCCATTAAACCTGATTCTCTCAAACATTTGATAATATAACTTGAACCATCCGCTTATTTTTAACTTAAACATTCCTATTATGGAAGAGTTGCAAACAAAAACACTGGACATTAAGGTTAATGGAAACACGGTTACCTGTGAGATCAAGGAAAGGGATTTTGGCGACCTGATCGTTTTCGATGTGTTCTCGAAGGAAAATTATCTGTTCACCATTACGCAATCAGGTGATGTATTGTTCAATCAATACGAAGTTGAACATCAGCAAACAATTATGGATCCCCGTGAGCTGAATGAAGTTATAGAGCATGTGAAAGAAAAAATTGCGACCGATCCCAATAACCCCTAAACCCAACCCCGTAAAAATATAGCGCTACCCGCAAACAACAGGACCATGCAGGCTATCAGCCTACTAACAAGATCGTTTTGCCCCTTACTATACTGTTAAAATATCCGAAAAATTCTTACGGTCACCAAATGCATGTAAATTCATGCATTAATTTTTAGTTTCATGTTGCATAATTTTTCCAAATACCTCATGATGGTATTTTGCCTGTTCACTATACTTATTACACAGGCACAGGTAGAATATCCCTACCCTGTTCAGAAATTCAATATTACCCTGGAAAGCAAACCAGTGCAGATCGCATATATGGATGCGCAACCTGATACACCCGCCAATAAAACGGTGCTGCTTTTTCATGGTAAGAATTTCAACGGGTATTACTGGAAAGACGTAATGGCTTTTTTGGTAAAAGCAGGTTACCGCGTGATCGTTCCCGACCAACCCGGCTGGGGTCGCTCTGATAAACCTGATCTGCATTACAGCTTTCACCTGCTTGCCTATGTCATGAACAAACTGCTCGATTCACTAAAAATAGAGAAAGTATACCTGGTGGGCCATTCCATGGGAGGCATGCTGGCATCACGTTTTACCATGACCTACCCCGGAAAGGTTGAAAAGCTGGTACTGGAAAACCCGATCGGGCTGGAAGATTACAAACGATTTGTTCCCTACCAAACCACCGAGCAGTTGTATGAAAAGGAAATAAACGCCACCTACGAATCGTATAAAAAATATCAGCAAAGTTATTACCCCCAATGGAAACAGGAATATGAGCAGTATGTGCAGGCGCAGGCCGATGCGCTCAAAAACCCTGAGTTCCCCCGTATTGCCCGTATAAACGCCGTCACTTACCAAATGATCTACAATGAGCCTGTATGCTACGAATGGGACCGCATCAACGCGCCTACCCTGCTGGTAATTGGTACCGAAGACAGGACCGTTGTTGGCAAAGCGTTATTGAGCGATGAGGATAAAAATAAATACGGACAGTATCCTGCCCTGGCTAAACAAACGAAAGAACAATTACCCAATGCCCTGTTAATGGAAATGCCGGGCATTGGACATATTCCGCATATACAGGACCCTGGACAGTATAAACAGATCCTGTTATCGTTTTTTAAATAATGAATATTGAATGTTGAATTTCGTATGTAGAAGGAAATACAGGGAAATAAAAACGACGAATGAGAAATGAGGAATTAAAAAGTGAAATACAGGTTAATGGTTTTGAAATTTGAATTCTGTAATATCCGAGGTGCAGTTCTTATAGCGGGTTTCAAAATAGGCGCTATCCACAAACCATAAACCACAAACAACAAACTAAGTAATGAGTCTTGCCAAATACAAAAAGAAAAGATCATTCAATCAAACGCCGGAACCGCAAGGTAAAAAGAAATCCACCGCCGGCGCCCTGCATTTTGTTGTTCAGAAACACGACGCCTCCCGCCTGCATTACGATTTTCGCCTCGAAATGGAAGGCGTACTGAAATCATGGGCCGTTCCCAAAGGCCCTTCCATGAATCCCGATGACAAACGGCTGGCCATGATGGTAGAGGACCATCCTTACGATTATATGGACTTTGAAGGCATTATTCCGCCCGGTAATTATGGCGCCGGTACCGTTATCGTTTGGGATGAGGGCACCTATGAACCCATGGAGTTTGAAGGCGATGCCAGAAAATCGGAAAAACACCTGCTGGCGCAACTACATAAAGGCGATCTTAAGATCAGGTTAACGGGAAAAAAACTAAAAGGCGATTTCGCTCTGGTACACATGAAAAGCAGTGAAGACAACGCCTGGCTGCTGATCAAAAAACGCGACAAATACGCCACTACAACAGATATCACAAAGAAAGACAGATCTGTACAATCGGGACTGAAGCTCGAACAGGTGGCCAAAGAAAGCACCAATGAATGGCAAAGCAACAGAAAAAGTTCCGGCGCTAAAAAAAGCCGTTCAACCGTCAAAAGGAAAACAGCCGCCAAAACAAAGAGCGCCGCTAAAAGATCAACCACCGCAGCAAAAAAGAAAGCCGTTAAAAAAAAAGTTCCGTCCACAGTAGAAAAGCTGCTGAAACAAGGTGAACGCACGCCAATGCCAACCAATATTATACCCATGCTGGCCACCCTCACCGACGGCCCGTTTGATGATACGGATTGGCTGTTTGAAATAAAATATGATGGCTATCGCGCCGTCTCCTACCTCCATGGCAACGACGTAACCATCATGTCGAGAAAGAACCTTTCATTCAATAATAAATTCTACCCTGTTGTAGAAGCTTTGCAGGAACTAAACATAAGGGCTGTGCTCGATGGCGAGATCGTCGCCCTCAACGAGGAAGGTAAAAGCGAGTTTCAGTTGTTGCAACAATGGCAAAAGAGCGGTAAGGGTGCACTGGTGTATTATGTTTTTGACATTTTGTGGCTCAACGGTTATAACCTCATGAAGCTTCCGTTATATGAACGTAAAAGTATTTTACAACAGGTATTGCCCGAACATCCCATGATCAGGTACAGCGACCATGTTGAACAGGCCGGTGAACAATTCTTCAACGCGGCAACGGAGCAGGGACTCGAAGGTATTATTGCCAAGGCAAAAGAAAGTCCGTATACCCCCACTATTCGTACAAAACAATGGTTGAAAATAAAAACCAACCAACGACAGGAAGTAGTGATCGGCGGTTTTACCGAAACCCGTGGCAGTCGCAGCCATTTCGGTGCGCTGGTGTTGGGGGTTTATGAAAAAAACAAACTGATCTATGTAGGCCATACCGGTTCGGGTTTTACAGAACAATCTCTGGCCGCGGTTTATAAGAAACTGAAACCTTTAATTACGTCAGCCACGCCGTTCGATAAAAAACCCAAAACCAATATGCCCTGTACCTGGGTAAAACCGGTATTGGTTTGTGAAGTGAAGTTCTCCGAATGGACAAAAGACAATATTCTTCGCCAACCTATATTTATGGGTTTGCGGGAAGACAAAAACGCCAAAGACGTACATAAAGAAAAAGCGGTTCACACCGCTAAGGCGGTAGAGGGAGGTGAAGAAGAAACCGCATCAGCCCACCAAACATATGCCAGTAAAAAGATGAAAACGAAAACAGCAATAAAGAAAACCGCAAAACGCTCATCTGCAGATGCGGAACGCGAAACGCAGCACGCTCAAAGCAAAAATACAACTGCCAAAAAGGCATCAACAAAAGCCGCCCTATTACCGGATGGTTTTTTGAACGATACCGAAAAAGAACAGGTGGTCATCATCAATAAAAAAGAACTCACCTTTACCAATCTCGATAAAATTTACTGGCCGGCAGAAAAGATCACCAAACGCGATATGCTGAACTATTACGAGCGTATAGCCCCCTTTATGCTGCCATATATGAAAGACAGGCCGCAATCGATGAACCGTTTTCCCAATGGCATCAACAAACCCAGCTTTTATCAGAAAGATGTTACCGGCAAAGTAGCCGACTGGATAGAAAAACACGATTACGTAAGCGAATCGGATGGTGAGAAAAAACAATACCTGGTTTGCGTCGATGAAGCATCACTGTTGTACATGGCCAACCTCGGTTGTATTGAAATGAACCCCTGGCACAGCACTACAAAAAAACCCGATAATCCTACCTGGTGTGTAATTGACCTCGATCCTGCAGGCAAAATTACTTTTGACCAGGTAATTGAAGCCGCACAGATAATAAAACAATTGACAGCCGAACTTGGGGTAGATACCTATTGCAAAACCTCCGGCTCTACCGGTTTGCATATTTACATTCCGCTGGGGGCGGCCTATGATTACGATCAATCGAGACAACTGGCCGAGTTACTGGTAACGCTGGCGCATCATGAAATGCCTTCATTTACCAGTCTTGAACGAAGCCCGGCCAAAAGAAAAAATAAAATATACCTTGATTATTTACAGAACCGATCGATACAAACAATAGCGGCGCCTTACTCATTACGGCCCAAACCCGGCGCAACGGCATCGGCTCCCCTGCATTGGGACGAAGTTAAAACGGGATTGCAGATAAGTGATTTTTCTATTGCAAATATGTATAGCCGCGCCAGGGAAGTTGGCGATATATTCAAACCTGTGTTGGGAAAAGGCATCAACCTGAAAAAAGTGCTTGGCAACATCAGCGCACTGCAAAACGGATAACAGGCCGCTTAGATCGACCGCTTCATCTTCTGCGGCATCTTATGCGGCTGGTTCAAAATGCCTTTTACAATGCTGTGTGACGTTTGCAATCCGCGCAACTGATTCTCCAATAAATACTGCAGATCGCCGGCCGGCAGCATACTGATTGCTTTGGTATAAATCACCTGTATGGCTTCTTCTCCCTGTTCGCTGCTTTTCAGCATATCGTAAATATTCGGCCCGGAAAATGAAACCCCCATTTCTTTCCACTGATTGTACAGATCGCCAAAGGTGAGTTG
>CBIHPC010000224.1:0-10143 GCA_966211305.1 uncultured Niastella sp. | reverse complement strand
ACCTATTGGATAGATAAGCGGAGCTGGAAATATGTATTTCTGCTCAAAACCCTTGAATTGTCCCTATAAAGCCCTTCCGCGATATTTCTGCATATTTTAATTGCTTTTGTACGTTAGACCGTAGTGAAAATGCTATTACCCAGATGCCTCGATTTTGAAGCATTATCACATAACAAATTATCTCATTATCAAATTAATTTCTATGCCTTATTATTATAAATTAGGTAACATTCCTCATAAGCGGCACACGCAGTTCCGCAAACCCGATGGGGGGCTGTATGCAGAACAACTGTTCTCTACAGAAGGGTTCTCGAACGATTATTCGCTGTTATACCATGCGCATCCGCCTACCGATATTATTAAAACAGAGCCCTCTTACGATGTATCGCCCAAAATTGCCGAAGAAAAAATGTTGAAGCATCGCAGCTTCGAAGGTTTTAAAGTAAAGCCTGCCATCGACTATTTGCAAAGCCGTACACCGGTGCTGGTAAATAACGATTGCCACATTGTACTGGCCGCGCCGCAGGAAGGAATGCTTGATTATTATTATAAAAATGCCGATGCCGACGAAATGATCTTTGTGCATGAAGGCGAAGGCGTATTGCGCACCATGTATGGCGAACTGCTATTTTCATATGGCGATTACCTGGTAATACCGCGTGGAACAATTTACCAGGTACAGTTCAGAAATAAGGAGAACCGCCTGTTCATTGTGGAATCGTTCAGCCCTATTCGCTTTCCTAAAAAGTATTTAAGCAAATACGGGCAGCTGCTTGAACATTCGCCTTATTGCGAACGCGATATACGGCCGCCTCAAAACCTGCCGACTTTCGATGACAAAGGTGATTTTCTCATCCGTACCAAAAAACGCGGCGTAATGTATAACCTGCATTATGGGCATCATCCGTTCGATGTAATAGGGTGGGACGGTTACTGTTATCCGTTTGCATTCAGCATTCATGATTTTGAGCCTATCACCGGCCGTGTTCATCAGCCGCCGCCGGTACACCAGACATTCGAGGCGAATAACTTCGTGGTATGTTCATTCTGCCCGAGGTTGTTCGATTATCATCCGCAGTCGGTGCCTGCGCCCTATAACCACAGCAATATCGACAGCGATGAAGTATTGTATTATGTGGATGGTGATTTTATGAGCCGTAAAAACGTTACCAGGGGTATGATCACGTTGCATCCTGCCGGTATTCCGCATGGGCCGCATCCCGGCGCAGTGGAGAAGAGCATTGGTGCAAAGGAAACCAAAGAACTGGCGGTAATGGTTGATACTTTTCATCCGTTACAGCTTACAAAGGAAGCGCTGGAAATAGAGAATGCCGGTTATACAATGAGTTGGGCGGAATAAGCCAACGTACTAATCCCGACAAAAGTCGGGATGGGCTAAAAAAGGCTGCCTCAAAAGTATTTGGGGCAGCCTTTATTATGGTGCGTCAGGGAGCTCATTTTACCCTCCATGACAGTGTATTTTGCCTTTAAGTGGAATTATTTAGATCACTGTGTAATATAATGTACATTAATTACCTTTGCAAACTAGCATAAAAAAAGAAAATCATATGAGCCGTTATAATGAGTACCTTAAGGAAATTGAAGAAAGAAAAGGTCAGGGCCTTCACCCGAAGCCTATCGATAGTGCCGAATTGCTTAGTGAGATCATTGCGCAAATAAAAGACCCCAAAAGTGCCCATAGGAAAGATTCGCTCAATTTCTTTATTTATAATGTGTTGCCGGGAACTACGAGTGCCGCTGGTGTGAAAGCTGCCTTTTTAAAGGAAATCATTCTTGGCACTTTCAAAGTGGAAGAAATTACACCCGCTTTCGCTTTCGAGCTGTTATCACACATGAAAGGAGGTCCTTCAATTGAAGTATTGCTTGACCTGGCCCTTGGTAATGATGTGGCTGTTGCCAAAGAGGCTGCAAAAGTGTTAAAAACACAGGTATTCCTCTATGATGCCGATACAGACCGCCTGAAAGAGGCATTCAAAAACGAGAATGCAATAGCAAAAGATATACTTGAAAGTTACGCAAAGGCTGAGTTTTTCACAAAACTACCCGAAGTACCTGAAGAAATTAAGGTAGTAACTTTTATAGCTGGTGAAGGTGATATTTCAACCGATCTGCTCTCACCGGGTAACCAGGCCCACTCCCGGTCAGATCGTGAATTGCATGGTAAATGCATGATCACTCCCCAGGCACAAGCCGAGATCAGAAAGCTGCAGGCACAACATCCCGACAAAAGCGTGATGCTGGTAGCTGAGAAAGGCACCATGGGCGTAGGGTCATCAAGAATGTCTGGGGTAAATAATGTGGCACTTTGGACGGGCAAACAGGCAAGCCCCTATGTTCCTTTTGTTAACATTGCCCCCATTGTAGGTGGTACAAACGGAATTTCTCCCATTTTCCTTACAACTGTCGACGTTACAGGCGGAATTGGAATTGACCTTAAGAACTGGGTTAAAAAGGTAGACGAAAATGGCAAGGTTATCCGCAATGAAAATGGCGAACCTGTTCTGGAGGAAGTATATTCCGTTGCTACCGGCACTGTTCTTACCATTAACACCAAAACAAAGAAGTTATATAACGGCGACCGGGAACTAATTGACATTTCCAGGGCACTGACGCCTCAGAAAAAGGAATTTATCAGGGCTGGCGGTTCATACGCAGTCGTATTCGGTAAAAAGATCCAGACGATTGCAGCGAGGGTCTTAGGTATAGAACCTACTCCCGTATTTGCTCCGTCAAAAGAGATCTCCAATGAGGGACAAGGTCTTACTGCAGTAGAAAAGATCTTTAACAGAAACGCTGTTGGCATTACTCCGGGCAAAGTATTACATGCCGGTTCAGATGTTCGTGTAGAAGTGAATATCGTAGGTTCTCAGGATACCACCGGACTTATGACTGCCCAGGAACTGGAGTCAATGGCAGCCACTGTGATTTCGCCAATAGTTGACGGTGCATACCAATCAGGCTGTCACACTGCATCGGTATGGGATAAGAAGGCGCAGGCCAATATTCCAAAACTAATGAAGTTCATGAACGATTTTGGATTGATCACCGCCCGTGACCCCAAAGGCGAATATCATTCCATGACAGATGTAATTCACAAAGTACTCAACGATATTACAGTAGATGAGTGGGCGATCATCATTGGCGGTGATTCTCACACAAGAATGTCGAAAGGGGTTGCATTTGGAGCTGACTCAGGTACCGTTGCACTGGCATTGGCTACCGGTGAAGCATCTATGCCCATTCCGGAATCGGTGAAAGTGACCTTCAAAGGAGAAATGAAGGATCACATGGATTTCCGTGATGTAGTACATGCTACCCAGGCGCAAATGCTTCAGAAATTTGGCGGCGAGAACGTTTTCCAGGGCAGAATTATTGAAGTGCACATCGGAACACTTCCTGCCGACCAGGCTTTTACCTTTACCGACTGGACGGCGGAGATGAAGGCAAAGGCTTCTATCTGCATTTCTGACGATGAAACCCTGATCAAATCACTGGAAATTGCGAAAGGCAGAATTCAGATCATGATCGACAAGGGCATGGATAACAACAGGCAGGTGCTGAGGGGATTGATCAATAAAGCTGATAAGAGAATAGCAGAGATCAAATCAGGTGAAAAACCTGCTTTAAAACCAGATGCAAATGCGAAGTATTACGCAGAAGTGGAAATAGATCTGGATGTGATCGCAGAACCAATGATCGCTGACCCCGATGTTAATAATGCAGACGTTTCCAAGCGCTATACACACGATACTATTCGCGCGCTCTCTTACTATAATGGCGAGAAAAAAGTTGACCTTGGTTTTGTAGGATCATGCATGGTACACAAAGGCGATTTGAAAATTGTTTCTCAAATGCTGAAGAACCTCGAAAAACAACAAGGTAAGGTTGAGTTTCGTGCACCGCTTGTAGTGGCAGCACCAACTTACAATATCATCGATGAACTCCAGGCTGAAGGCGATTGGGAAATACTGCAGAAGTATTCCGGTTTCGAATTCAATGATAATGCCCCGAAAGGCGCGGCGCGTACTGAATACGAAAATATGATGTATCTCGAACGTCCGGGTTGTAACCTTTGCATGGGTAACCAGGAAAAAGCAGCTAAAGGTGATACGGTGATGGCAACCTCAACCCGTCTTTTTCAGGGAAGAGTCGTTGAAGATTCAGAGCGCAAAAAAGGAGAATCACTTCTTGCGTCCACACCGGTAGTTGTCCTTTCTGCAATACTTGGAAGAATTCCTAATATGGCTGAATATAAAGCTGCAGTAGTTGGTATCGATCTCACTAAGTTCGCGCCCCCGCTTAAGAATTTAACATCGAAAGACAACGTTTCTTATTAACGCTATAAACCGCCATAAATCATTTTAGAAACAAAAAGGTTCACAGCAATGTGAACCTTTTTTGCGTCGAGGCATGTATATCAACTATAGGGGGCAAGTGCCTAATGAGCAGTAGAGTATATATCAGTAGCTTAAGGCAAGGGTGCCGGGGTGGCCACGGGTAAAAGTTTTGGTTATAACCTGGGTGCCGGATGGGTATGTGGAAGAATTTTTTGTGAGATCTGCAATATTTCTTTTTGCCGGCCGTCTGACCAGATTGTAAAGGTTGCAATTATTTTTTTTTAGAAAAACCTGGCAGTATCAGTTTTTCTGTATTACCTTTGGTTTAACCAAATGGTTAAACTACGTGGATAAAGAAACGAAAAGCGACAAAAGCGCAGAGCAAAAGATCCTGGATGCAGCCAAACAGATCTTTATGGAAAACGGGCTCGATGGCGCGCGTATGCAGGATATTGCGGATAAAGCAGGCATCAATAAAGCCTTGTTACACTATTACTTCCGAAGCAAGGACAAACTGTTTGAACGCATTTTTATCGAAGAGGCACAGAAGTTCATGCCTAAGGTAACGACGATCATGCTTTCAGAGCTTTCGCTGTTTGAAAAGATAGAGAAGTTCATGAGCGAGTACATCGATACGCTTTCCCAGAACCCGTTGCTGGCCAATTTCATTCTGAATGAAATACACCGCAACCCAAAGGAGATGATGAAAAAGATCTGGGGTAACCACCGTCCGCCCATCGAAAGAGTTGAAGAACATGTGGCAAAACTGGTAAAGAAAGGAGAGATCAGGCCTATAAAAGGCTATGAGTTAATGATCAACATGGTTTCCCTGTGCATATTCCCTTTCCTGGCCCGGCCAATGGTACAATGGGTTACCAAAACAAATGACGATGAGTTTATGAAGATGATGCAGCAGCGTAAAAAGACCGTGGTACAATTTGTAATTGACTCAATAAAGAAATAAAAATTTTTGTCATGCAATTAACTAAATGGTTAAACCCAATGATTAAATTTTGTTTGCTTATAACGGTGCTGTTCGTGGCTACCGGCGTGCAGGCGCAAAATGCAGACCGCCTTACCCTGCAGCAGGCATATGATCTGGCCCGCCAGCATTACCCGGTGATCAGGCAAAAAGACCTGGTGCGTCAAACGGCTAACCTGACTATCGAAAATCTGGGCAAAGGTTTCCTGCCCCAGTTGAATATTTCCGGACAGGCCACGTATCAGTCAGATGTGACCAGCGTGCCTGTGAGCATACCGGGCGTCAAGATAGATGCGCCCGGTAAAGACCAGTATAAGATCCAGGCCGAATTAACGCAGCTGATATATGACGGGGGAAATACTTCTGCCCAAAAAAATGTACAAAATGTGAATGCACAGGTTGAAGATCAAAAAGCGGAAGTGGAGTTGTATAAAGTGAAAGACCGGATCAATCAATTATACCTCGGTATTTTGCTGGTAGATGCACAACTGGAGCAGGTGGCCTATGTAAAAAAGGATATTGAAATAGGTATTAAACGCGTGGAAGCAATGGTAAAGAACGGAACGGCATTTCGGTCGAGCCAGCTGACGCTGGAAGCCGAACTGATGAAGAACGATCAGCGGGTAATAGAACTGAATGCCAGCCGCAAAGGTTTGGTTGATGTACTATCGCTGTTCATAAACCGGTCGTTGCCCGCCAATGTAAAACTGGAACAACCTGCGATCCCGATGACACTGGTTAAGGAGTCGGTAGCCCGTCCGGAATTGAAGTACTATAATTACCAGAGCGAATTGTTTAAGGTACAGAATCAGCTTATCAGTGCAAAGAACAGACCCAAAGTGAATTTGTTTGTACAGGGAGGCTATGGCCGTCCGGGATTGAACATGCTGAAGAACGAATTCGATCTTTTTTATATCGGCGGTGTGCGGTTGAACTGGGGACTGGGAAATTTATATACCACAAAAAAAGAACGGCAGATCCTGGAGGTAAACGAACGCATGGTTGATGTGCAGAAAGAATTGTTTATGCTCAATACCAATACGCAGCTTAAACAACAGGAAGCCGAAGTTGACAAATTATCACAACTGATACAAAGCGACCAGCGGATCATCAGCATACGCGCCCAGGTTAAAGATGCTGCGCTGGCGCAACTCACCAACGGCGTTATCAGTACCAATGATTATTTGAAAGAATTGAATGCCGAAGACCTGGCCAAACAATCGCTGCTTACCCACCAGGTGCAGTTGTTGCAGGCGCAGATCAATTACCGGACTATATCAGGAAACCAATAAATAATTCGATAATTAGATAATGTGATAATTCGATAATGCTTAAAGGTCGGGCAGTTCCTATAAAAAACGAAGCTCACGCGTAAGCATCCATTAAACCCTGTATTTCATTATCACATTTTCGAATTATCACATTATCACATTTGCTAATTATCACATTTTACAGTTATGAACAAACTTATTGTAACCCTTATTGCTTCAGCTGCAGTATTCACTGCGTGCAACCGCAACAGTCAGAAATTCGATGCATCGGGAACTTTTGAGGTTGACGAAGTGATCGTTTCTGCCGAACAAACCGGAAAGATATTATCGTTCAATGTAATGGAAGGCCAGGCCATTCCCCCCGAACAGGTAGTGGGTATCATCGATGCTGAAAACCTTTCCTTGCAAAAAGAACAGATTGAGGCAAGCATTGTCGCCCTGCAGGATAAAACTTCCAATGTACAACCCCAGGTGAGATTATTGCAGGAGCAACTGGCCGTTCAGGAATCGCAACTGAAGAATATGCTGCAGGAGCGCACGCGGATAGAGAACCTGCTGAAACAGGATGCCGCTACCCGTAAACAACTCGATGATATGAATTCGAACATCGAAGTAATGCAACGGCAAATGGATGTTACCCGCCAGCAGATCAATGTGCAAAAAAGCAATACCAGCACGGCAAACCGTTCTGTGCTCAGCGAAAAGAAACCTCTTGAGAAAAGAATGCAACAATTAAGCGAACAGATAGGGAAGGCCCAGATCATCAATCCCGTTGGCGGAACCGTTATTACCAAGTATGCCGAAGCGGGTGAAGTTACCTCGGCCGGAAAGGCCCTGTACAAGATCGCCAATCTCGATACACTTACCCTGCGCGCATACATTACCGGTAACCAGTTGCCGCAAATAAAGCTGAACCAGCAGGTAAAGGTTATGATCGACAGCGGCGCCAGGGCTTACCGCGAATATCCCGGTACCATTACCTGGGTGGCCGATAAGGCTGAGTTCACCCCAAAGACTATACAAACACGGGATGAACGCGCGAATTTGGTATACGCGATAAAGGTTCGCGTAAAAAATGATGGGTACCTGAAGATAGGAATGTATGGGGAAGTAATGTTTGTTAAGTAGTTGATAAGTTGATAGAGGTGTCAAAGAAAAACTCTATCAGCTGTATTAACGCTGTCAATGGTATCAACTCTGTCAACTTTTCAATTGAAAGTCACATGCCTGCAGTAATCGTAAATAATATCACGAAGCAATACGGTAAGAAAAAAGACCTCGTTCAGGCCCTTAAAGGCGTGTCTTTCGAAGTGGAGGAGGGTGAGCTGTTCGGGATCATTGGTCCCGATGGGGCGGGCAAAACTTCTTTGTTCCGGATTCTCACCACCTTGTTGTTGCCCGATGGCGGTTCCGCTTCGGTAGATGGGCTCGATGTGGTTAAGGATTTCAAGGCCATTCGCCATCGTGTAGGATATATGCCCGGCCGTTTTTCGCTGTACCAGGACCTTACCATTGAGGAGAACCTCGAGTTCTTCGCCACCATCTTCAATACCACCGTTAAGGACAATTACGATCTTATAAAAGAGATCTATTCGCAGATTGAACCATTTAAGAACAGAAGGGCGGGAAAATTATCGGGCGGCATGAAACAAAAGCTGGCGCTGAGCTGTGCGCTGATCCACAAACCATCGGTCCTTTTCCTCGATGAGCCAACCACCGGTGTGGATGCCGTATCGCGCAAGGAGTTCTGGGAAATGCTGCGCAGCCTCAAACAGCAGGGCATTACCATTCTGGTATCAACGCCTTATATGGATGAAGCAAGTATGTGCGACCGCGTGGCGCTTATGCAGAATGGAGAAATATTGTCGGTAGATAGTCCCCAGGGCGTAATTGACGCTTTTAAACAACCGCTGGTGGCCGTGAAGGATAATAACATGCTGCAACTGCTGAACGACCTCCAGCGCTATGAAGGGGTGAAGGATGCGTATCCGTTCGGTGAGTATCATCATGTGGTGCTGAAGAACGGATTTTCGGCCAATGCGGTACAGCAATATTTGCAACAGCATAATTACCACCAGCCCGAAGTGGATACCATCAGGGCCGATATAGAGGATTGTTTTATTGCGCTGATGAAGAGGGAACACTAAGCATTAAACATCATCATTAACCACAACAATACAAATGATGACCACCAACAACACAGCCATACATGCCGAAGGATTGACCAAACGTTTTGGTGATTTCACCGCCGTGGACGCCATTTCCTTCGATGTAAAAAAGGGCGAGATCTTCGGGTTCCTTGGCGCCAACGGCGCAGGCAAAACAACCGCCATGCGCATGTTATGCGGGTTGTCGATACCCACATCGGGTAAAGCTACCGTAGCCGGGTTCGATGTGTTCAAACAAACCGAGCAGATCAAACGAAGCATTGGTTATATGAGCCAGAAATTCTCATTGTATGAAGACCTGACGGTGCGCGAGAATATCCGGTTCTATGCCGGTATATATGGAAAAAGCGATGCATTCATAAAAGAGAAAACGGCATTCCTGTTACAGGAACTGCACCTGGAAGCCGAAGCCAATAAACTGGTGCGGTCGTTGCCATTGGGCTGGAAGCAAAAGCTGGCTTTTTCGGTAGCCATCTTTCATGAACCGGAGATCGTGTTTCTCGATGAGCCCACCGGCGGCGTTGACCCGGTTACGCGGCGGGAGTTCTGGAATATGATCTACAAAGCGGCCGGATCGGGCATTACCATTTTCGTTACTACCCACTATATGGATGAAGCGGAGTACTGCAACCGGGTATCGATTATGGTAGATGGCCGTATAGATGCCCTCGACACCCCGGCGCAACTGAAAAAGACATTTGAAGTGAAGTCGATGGACGAAGTGTTTTTGAAGCTGGCGCGAAAGGCGAAACGTTCAGGAGATTAACAGGTTTGTATGATAGTCAGATATTGAGTTAGTCAGTTGAGAACTAAAGAACTTAATAACTGAACAACTGAATTACTCGTAACAGGTAAACACAAAACATTCTTATGAAGCAGTTCGTTTCATTCGTTAAAAAAGAGTTTCATCATATAGCCCGCGACAAACGCACGCTCTTCATTCTGCTGGGTATGCCCGTTATGCAAATCCTCATCTTCGGGTTTGCGCTTACCAATGAGGTGAAGAACTCGAAGATCGGGATCCTCGATCAGTCGAACGACCCGTCGACCCAGGCATTGCGCAGTGAGCTGGATGCCAGCCGGTATTTTGATATAACGCAGGATCTGCGTTCTTACCGCGAAATTGAAGGCGCGTTCAAAAAAGGAAAGATCAAAATGGCGGTTATTTTTCCCGCGAATTTTGCCAGCGACCTCGATCATTTCAATACGGCCCAGGTACAACTGGTAGCCGATGCCTCGGACCCCAACGTGGCCAATACGCTTACCAATTACGCTACGGCTATCATCCTCGACTACCAGGACCGGATCACCAATAACCGCCGCCTGCCGCATACCATCAAAACGGAAATGCGCATGTTGTACAA
>CBIHPC010000223.1:0-10182 GCA_966211305.1 uncultured Niastella sp. | reverse complement strand
AAAGTGGAAAAATGTAAGCAGGTATCCTAACGTTCTATTTATAGATGAAAAAATAAATATTGCTAAAAGCCTTGCTAAACTGGCGTCCAGCTTGCATTTACGCCAGAATTTTGCCAACTTGGCGTATGCTGAACCCGTTTATCTAAAAGAATTTTACACTTATATCAAAAAATGACCAAATGAAACTTTTATCCTCCTTTCATCCCTAGCATATCAATTTTCTTGTAAATTTGATTTTTAGCGTTATCCTATTAAATATCTTAAAAGCTCTGATGTGCACATGAACGTAACAACCAATTACTCCATGGTCTTAAATGCAGATGGTGGGGATGGTGAATCGGTAAAAGTTGACTTCCTGAACCTGAAAAAGGCTGCGATGATACTTCGTGCCTTGAACCACAAGCTGCGTCAACAGATCGTCAAACTGATCGATGAGAACAAGCGTCTTACCGTGACGGAAATATATGTTCGTCTGCGGTTGGAACAATCCGTTGCATCCCAACACCTCGCCATTTTACGTAGAGCAGGCATCGTTAAAACTGACCGTGATGGTAAATTTATTTACTATTCGGTGAACAGTTCGCGTGTCGCTCACATCATGAAATGCGTGGACGACCTAAACATCTGATAAGACGGAGACGACAAATTTGTAAACAGTTAACCTGTAGTCATTATGGCTACGGGTTAACTTGTTATGGTGTACTTTTGCCTAAAATAGAACTACATGTTTATAAAGCAATTGTATACCGGCTGCTTGAGCGAAGCCGCCTATTACATTGAAAGTGATGGTGTTGCGGCTATTGTTGACCCCCTCAGGGACGTTGATGAATATGTACAGTTAGCCCGGGAACGGAATGCTGCTATCAAATACATCTTCGAAACCCATTTTCACGCCGATTTCGTTAGCGGCCATCTCGATTTGCAAAAAGCTACCGGCGCTCCCATCGTTTACGGACCCAATACCGAAACCCAGTTTCCCATTCATCTGGCAAAGGATCGGGAAACGTTCCCGCTGGGAAAGGCTTCTATTGAAGTAATACATACACCCGGCCATACGATTGAAAGTACCTGTTACCTGCTTCGCGATGAAACCGGTAAGCCCCATGCGATATTTACAGGCGATACCCTGTTTGTTGGTGAAGTTGGCCGCCCCGACCTTAGCAGCGGTGAAATGAGCAAGGAAGAACTGGCCTCATTGCTATATGATTCATTGAATAACAAAATAGCATCGTTGCCCGATGAGGTGATCGTATACCCGGCTCACGGCCCCGGCAGTAATTGCGGCAGGAACCTGGGCCCCGGCACCTCAAGCACCATAGGCGAAGAAAAGGCAAACAACTATGCCCTTCAGCCTCAAACGAAGGAAGCGTTCATAAAGGCGGTTACAACCGATCTGCCGGCGGCTCCTTCCTATTTCCCTATCAATGCAAGGATCAATAAAGAAGGCTATGACAGCCTTGAAAATATAATGGAAACAGCATTAAGAGCTTTAACAGTGGCCGAATTCAAAAAATGGATGGAAGATGAAAATACCATCATCCTCGATACCCGTAAGGCCGGCGATTTTACAAAACAATTTGTTCCGGGTTCAATAAGTATCGGTCTCGAAGGGCGTTTTGCCGAATGGGCCGGTAGTTTATTACCGTTCGATCAGCCTATTATACTGGTAACCGAAGAAGGCCAGGAAAAAGAAAGTATTGTGCGCCTGGCGCGGGTTGGCTTTTCGCAAATACATGGTTACCTGGAAGGTGGGGTAGAAGCCTGGCAAAATGCCGGGGAGGAGATAGACCTGATCATCGACGTTGAAGCAGATGAACTGGCGATGGACCTGCCTTATGACGATCATTTGATAGCGGTAGATGTGCGGCGTGAAGCGGAGTTTGGCGATGGCCATGTGCGCGGCGCAGTGAACATTCCGTTAAACGATCTTACCGATCCCGGTTCCATGGCCAATATAGAAGAGCATCAGAACCTGTACCTCTACTGCGGCAGCGGTTACCGAAGCGTTATAGCAGCTTCGCTGATGAAACGCCAGGGTATTCACAACCTGCGTAATGTATTGGGTGGCTTCAATGCCATCAGAACACATGAAGGCATAGAGATCGTAAAAGATAACAGTGTGTTGAACTAGGTGAATGGTGAGTGGGTATCCGAACGATTAGCGTGTTGATTAAATACCTGACTAATAAATGTTGAAAAGGAAGGGAGCCGTAAAGCATTGTTTAGATGCTATAAATAAAGACCCTATAAGGTATAAGCTAACGCTAAAACCTTATAGGGTTTTTTAGTTTTGAATGTGCTTACTACAGTCTGTTCACTGCTTTCCTTCGCATTGTTGTATAGTTACACGTTGACAATGTTGTTCTTAATTGCGTACAGTACAAGACCTACCCGGCTTTTTACATTCAGTTTTTCAAAAAGGGCGTCGCGATAACCATCGATAGTGCGGGCGCTAAGAAACATTTTTTCCGCTATTTCCTTATAGGTCATTTCTGTGCAAACAAGTTTCAGGAATTCTGTTTCGCTTGGTTTAAGCTGGGCTGGTGGTTTGGGAGTGTCATCCGGTTCATTCATTTTACTAACGGCATGGATCAGTTTGCCGGTAATAAGTTCTGAATAATAGAATCCATTGCGCATCAGTGAGTCAAGTGCCCGGTGAAACTCCATGGGGTCAATGTCTTTCAGGATATAACCTTTTGCGCCGTTCTTCATCATTCGGATGATGGAGTTCTCGTTGTCGTACATGGATAAGGCCAGGATCTTGATACCGGGATAATTACGTTTGAGCCAGAGGGCCGTTTCATAGCCATCCATCTCCGGCATATTGATGTCGAGCAATACAATGTCCGATAAGAGCCTGGGTTGTAATTGTTTGATAAAATCTTTTCCGTTGTTGGCTTCGAATAGAACGGCATACGTTTCTAGCCCCCGGATAAGATTGGCAAGTCCATTACGTAGCAGAATGTGATCATCTACAATTGCCACGCTGGCATTAGTGCTGGAATTAGACTTTAGCATAATGGTTAAGGGTTTATGGTGAGGAAAAGGGTAGGGAAAGAATAACTGTAGTTCCTATTCGGGGGATACTGGTAAGGTTGAATTGTGCACCGACTAATTGGGCCCGGCTATGCATATTCCGTAGCCCTAATCCAAAATTAGGATTTTCATTTATATCCTGCAACGTAAAATCATAACCCTTTCCATTGTCCGTTATAGTTATTGTTACAACCCCAGGTAAAAAATTGATCTCGATTAAGAGTTCTGTAGCTTCTGCATGTTTGATTATGTTGCTGAACACTTCCTGAACAATTCGAAAAAGTATCAGTTCTTTTTGTGTATCCAGTTTTACGGGTGTTCCCAGTGTATCTTAACGGGTTATGAAACCGCCGCTTCTTTTAATCATATCTAATTCATATTCAATGGAGCGTAGTAAACCCATCTCGTTTATGAATGAGGTATTAAGCCCTTTGGCCAAATTGCGAAGGTCCTGGATTGCCTTGCCAACGAGTTCGCGTGAGTCGGTTATTTTCTGAGTAAACGATTCGGGTTTATTTACATCGATGGTTCCCAGGTTTAATTTGGCGAGGCTTAAAACCTGACCAATGTTATCGTGAATTTCCTGGGAAATGGTGAGCATGGTTTGCTCCTGTATCCCAAGCTGCGATTGCAGCAATGCATGTTTAAATTCAACGGTAAGCTGTTGCTTTTCCTGATTGTGTTTATTACGCCGGTATTGATAAAACAATGCAAATACTGAAATAAAACAACCCGGCAGCAACAGCATGATCGTGCCGGCCATTATCGCTATTATGATCTCGTTGTGAATTGACTGGTGCATGCAAACCCTATTGACAAACAAGTATAAAGTATGGCGTTCGAGAAATTTGAGATAAAACGGAATAATTTAAAGTAAGAATAATCTTTCGTATATGCCATGTATTAAAAAAAGGAAAAAAAGTGAACTGCCCCAGGTAGAAAAAAAGAACACCGGTAACAATCCAGAATAAGGGGTATTTCAGCACCGAACCGGTTTCTATATCAATGTTCAGTTACTTGTGGAAAGAAAAAGCCCTGACGCAATGAATACGTCAGGGCTCAATATTGTAATTCGTTATTTCCGGGAGGGCGATCACTCTATCCAGAGGTCTTTATATTCTTCTTTCCAGGGCCGTTTCCAGCGGCGGTGGCTCCACAACCACATATCAGGTTGTTGTCTTATTACATTCTCCAGGTAACGGGCATAACGCAGGGTAAGTTCGCCCCGCTCAACCGAGCCGGGCTGTTCTTCGGCCAGGGTAAACACCACTTTGTAATAGCCGCGCCGCGGTTTTTCAATATTCGCAAATACAACGGGGATATTGCCTGCACGTGCCCCGGTTTCGGGACCGGTTACAAATGCGGTAGGTTTTCCAAAAAAGTTAAGCCAAAAGCTTTTTTCAGGATTGGCGGGCGCCTGATCGGCCACCAGCCCAATGCAATACTGCCGGTTGCGCCAGGGAAGCATGGCCTTACGCATATCTGTAGCTGGTATTAGAACAGACCCCGACTTGGCCCGCAGTTTACGGAACAGCCTGTCGAAGATCTTGTTTTTGATAGGCATATAAACACCCAGAAAGGTATAAGGCATTATTTTGGCGCCGGCGAGGTTGGCCCATTCCCAGTTGAAAGTATGCCCGAGGTGTATCTGACAACTGCGGCCTGTTTTATGCAACTGGCTCAATACTTCCCAGTTGCCGCCAACCCGTTTTTGAATATAGGCATCGCTGGCCGATACCATTTTCAGGCTTTCGATAATGCTGTCAATAAAATTGTGGTAGAATTTTCGGGCGATCTTTTTTCGTTCGGCCGGTGTTTTTTCGGGGAACACCATTTCCAGGTTCTCCAGCACCACTTTGCGGCGATACCCCAACAGGCGATATACTATTAAATAAAGGCCGTCAGAAATGATGTATAATACGCGCAACGGTAATAATGAAACCAGGTATAATAAGCTATAAACAATGTAATACATGTTTCACAAAGATAATGGTTTATGCTTTGTGGTTTATGTATCTGGCCAGTAGTCAATGGTAAGTGGCTAATGGGGTTAAATTCCGAATTTACTGCTTTCCGTAGCCGCCTGTATTCCCTTCTCGCTACTTGCCATTTACCACTGGCTGGTTATTGATTCACCCAGTTTTTCGACTCCTGTTCCACATGTTTCAGTTCTACTTTAACCCTGAATTTATTACGCAGGTGGCGGGCCATGGCGTCGGCTGCATAAACGCTGCGGTGCTGCCCCCCGGTGCAGCCAAAGCTTACGGAGAGGTGATCAAAGCCACGGCGGATATAATCTTCAACCGAAATGTCTACGATGTCGAATACGCTGTTCAGGAACTCGGCCATGCGGGTTTGTTGTTCAAGGAAATCCTTAACGCCTTTATCGCGGCCGGTTTGTGTTTTGAATTGCTCGAGCCGGCCGGGGTTCAGGATACCGCGGCAGTCGAACACATAACCGCCGCCGTTTCCGGAAGTATCGGCGGGTATGCCTTTTTTGAATGAAAAACTTTGAACGCTAACGGTAAGCGGTGTTTCGTCATCGGCGGTCAACGGGGTGAACCGGTCAATGATCTCATCACTTACGCAAACCTGTAAAACTTTATTGAATTCGGGAACTGCAATGCCGAGGTTATGGTCGTTGATGAACACGCGCAGGTTTTTCAGGGCCTGCGGAATGCTGGTAAGGAACTGGGCCTTCCGTTCGAACAGTCCCCGAAAACCATATGCGCCCAATACCTGCAGCAGCCTGATGAGCACATATCCGTTGTACTGGCTTTTGAAGAGGTCGCGGTTAACCTGCTCGGCTTTTATTTGTTCAAAAGAATCGATGTAATCGTTCAACAGGTTCTCCTTCCATTCATCGGGCAGGTTGGCGCGCGCCTGCCAGATCATACTGGCCACATCATATTGCGGCGCACCCTGCATTCCGCCCTGGTAATCGATAAAGTGAACTGTATTATTGGGCGTAACCAGAATGTTGCGGCTCTGGAAGTCGCGGAACATGAAGTATTTATATTCTGTATGCGTGAGGTAGTTGCTCAACGCTTCAAAATCGTCGATAAGTTTTTGCTTGTCGTAGGGTTTACGCAAGGCATCGAGGAAATAGTATTTGAAATACAGCAGGTCGGCCATAATAGCCTGTTTGCCAAATTCCTGATTGGTAAGGCAGCGGCTATAATCGAGGTCATCGTGGCCTTTTATCTGTAACAATGCCAGCTGGTGCAGGCTTGCTTTAAAAAGGTTATAGATGTTATCGCAAAACCCTTCTTCTTCGAGGCGGTTCAATAACGACACATCGCCAAGATCCTGCTGGAGGTATATGGTTTTGTCTTCGCTCAGTGCATAGATCTCGGGCACCGGAAGCTGCTGGTTATAAAAGTGTTGGGAAAAGTAAATAAAGGTTTCGTTTTCAGGAACGTTATGGCCATGGGTGGCAATGCACGTTCCTTTTTTGGTATGGATACGAAAATATCTTCTGTCAGAACCGGATTGAGGCAGGATCTCTATACGATCACAGGCCGAGCCGCTCCACTCAGCATAGAGTTTGTTAATTCCGTCGATTATTGATTGCATAGTCGTTAATAGGTCAGTAAAAGTAATGTAATAAACTCATGCCGGAATGCAAAAAAACGCAGTTAAATTTTCCCCATAAAGGTGAAGAAAGAATAGAGGAATATATAGGACATATTGGATTCGGATATGGCAAATATATGGCTGAGAAAGTTTACTCCACCGGATTATTTTTACCTTTGGCCGCCCGGGCAACGAATTAGCGCATCAATGAATGAACTTTTACAATATATTCATTCCCTAACGGCCTTTTCAACCGAAAGCTGGGAATTGTTACAGCCTGCACTTACCCAAAAGGAATTCAGCAAAAACGAACTTTTGCTAAAAGAAGGGCAGGTTTGCCGTTCCCTGTACTTTATCGTCAAAGGTTATTGTAAAAGCTACTATGAAGTGGATGGCGTGGTAAAGAATACCGGTTTTTTCTTTGAGAATGAAATAGCCACCAATATCAGGAGCTTTGGCAGCGGGCAAAAAAGTGGGTTCAATATTATTGCCTGCGAGCAGCTTATCACTATCATCTTTGATAAGGAGCAATTATTTCAGGCGGCACAGCAGGCCCCTGAAATAGAAACTTTAGGCCGCCATTGCATCCGTTTATTTGCCACCAGGCAGGAGGAATTTTCAGATTTGTTTAAACTGTATTCTCCACAGGAGCGCCTTGAATATATTGAAGCCAGACATCCAGCGATTTTACAAAGGGTTTCTCTCTCCCAGTTATCTTCTTTTCTTGGTGTAGCCCGGGAAACGTTAAGCAGAATAAGAAAGCGACGTTCGCAGGTATGATTTTGTGACGATCGTCACAGGATGAAACCGGCGCAGGGTTTGATTTTTGCAGAAAGAATAAATTATGCAATTACTCAGGAAGATCGACGCATCAACCAATGTGCTTACGTGGTTTGAAATTCCTGTAACGGAGATCGACAGGGCAAAAACTTTTTACGAGACCATTTTCGATATCAAAATGGTTAAGCGGGCAGATGGCAATGATGAATCTGTTTTCTTTCCGCATGACCCCAACGTTATTCAGGCAACATCGGGTCGGGTAACGGGTGTGTTGTCGAAGACAGAAAGGAACAGCCCTGCCAGCCACGGCACTATGGTTTACATAAATGCCAGTCCCGATCTGCAAACTGTAGTAGATAAAGTAGAACAGGCAGGCGGCAAGGTTATTGTGCCCAGGATGCAAATTCCGGCCGGGTTCATTGCCGTTATAATAGACTCCGAAGGAAACAAAGTAGGCTTACATGCTGAGAAGTGAACTGTGGTTAGTTAAGTTGCGACTCGACTATACCCTTTTCTATTTAGAAAACAATTGCTCTGCCTGCGCAACCGAATCGGGTTTGCCTACATCAATAAACCGCGATCCACTATGATCGAAACCTTTAATAGTGTGGTTGGCAGCCAGTTCGAGATAGGCGTCTACAATGGAGAATTTTCCCTGGCGCTGAATAAGTGATAATAATTTTTTACTGATAACATGAATGCCGCTAAAGGCTTTGGGGATGTAAGAGGCAGACTTGCGGGCAATTTTTTCTTCCCCGGTTTTGGTATTGCGCCAGCCGCAAAGCGTATCCTGCTCATTAAATAAAAAGTACCGTGAGGTGGTGCGGTTGGTGACAGCCAGGGTTGATATGTGCTGGTGATCCTGGTGATAGGCTATGAGCCTGCCCAGATCGAGATCGGTAAGTATATCAACGTTAATGATTACGATAGTGTCAGCCGTGAACAACGGTTCCGCTTTCTTTATACCGCCGCCGGTTTCCAGCACCGCATCGGTTTCATCGCTGATGGTTATGGTGCTGCCCCAGCCTTTGTTCTTTTGCAGTGCATCAACGATCTGACCGGCAAAGTGATGCACATTCACTACTACATTGGTTATGCCGTATTGTTGCAGGTATTCGATATTGTGTTGCAGTAAGCTTTTGCCGTTTACGACAGCCAGCGCTTTGGGATGTTTGTCGGTCCATGGTTTGAAGCGGGTGCCCAAACCGGCGGCGAAGATCATGCCCTCCACCCCCCCGGCTCCCCTGAAGGGGGGAGCATTATGAGAAGCTTTTTGGTTTTCGTTCATCATAGTTGAAATAATTTTATTAGCGCTGAGCTGTCGCCCATCGACAACCTTCATGAACTACAAAACAATATTCTGCACCAGCGTACTCTTGTACGGATAATCGGTATTGAAATGCAATCCACGGCTTTCTTTGCGGAAGGCGGCGCATTTTACGATCAGGTAACCTACCGTTATCATATTGCGCAGTTCACACAGCTGGGGTGAGAGGGCGGTTGTCTGATACAGCGCTTCTGTTTCTTCCCATAACAGGTCGAGGCGTTTGGCTGCGCGTTCCAACCTGATGTTGGTTCTGACGATACCTACATAATCGCTCATTACCTGTTGCAGCTCTTTGAAGCTTTGGGTTATGAGGATCATTTCTTTTGGTAAGGTTGTGCCGGTGGCTTTCCAGTCGGGCACCGATTGAGCTTCTATTGCGCCGTTAATGGTTTTTATTTTCTCAGCCGCATCTATGAAACAGCGATGGGCAAAAACCATTGCTTCCAGCAGGGAGTTGCTGGCAAGGCGGTTGGCGCCGTGCAAACCTGTGCTGGCGCATTCGCCGGCAGCGTATAGGTTCTTTATTGATGTGCGTCCCCATTCATCGGTCTTGATGCCGCCGCAGCTATAATGCGCCGCAGGTGCTACCGGTATGTAATGTTTCGATACGTCGATACCGATCGACCGGCATTTTTCGTATATGTTGGGGAAATGCTCTATAAATTTTTCGGCAGGAATATGGGTAACGTCGAGGTATACATGTTCGGTACCCGTTATTTTCATTTCGCTATCGATGGCACGGGCTACAATATCGCGGGGGGCCAGGTCTTTGCGCGGGTCGTACCGTTCCATAAACGCTTCCCCTTTTTTATTGCGCAGGATGCCGCCATCGCCGCGTACCGCTTCGGTGATCAGGAATGATTGTCCCAGTACGCCCGGTTCATACAAGGCGGTAGGATGGAACTGGATGAACTCCATGTTCTCGATACGGCCTTTTGCCCGGTAAACCATGGCAATGCCATCGCCGGTGGCTATATTGGGATTGGTGGTGGAGCGGTACACCTGGCCATTTCCGCCACTGGCCAATACCGTTATTTTCGCAATGATCTTTTCGATCTGATTGTTTTGCAGGTTCAACACATACACCCCGTAACATTCAATATGGGGTGTTGATTTGGTGACCAGGTAGCCAAGGTGGTGCTGGGTAAGCAGGTCAACTACAAAACAATGTTTAACTATTTCAATGTTGGGAAGGCTTTGGGCTGCCTCCAGCAGCGCCCGTTCCATTTCTTTGCCGGTAATATCTTTATGATGAAGAATGCGGAATTCGCTGTGTCCGCCTTCTTTTCCCAGTTTATAATCGCCGTCGGATTGTTTATCGAACTGTGCGCCCCATTCGATCAGTTCCCGAATACGGTCAACGCCTTCTTTCACCACAATTTCAACCACCTGTTTATTGCAAAGGCCATCGCCGGCGATCAGGGTGTCTTCAATATGTTTATCGAAGCTGTCTTTTTCAAAAT